>DBXG01000009.1 GCA_002309215.1 Alphaproteobacteria bacterium UBA1218
ATGACAACTTATATTTTATCCTTACTGGGCATCATTATAGTATTGCTTTTGATATTGGTATTCAGAAAGCAAACTGTTGATATATCGACTTTGCACGAAGACAATTCCAGATTACGTGAAAGATTGGCTGAAAGGTTGGGGATGCTGTCACAAAACGCGATTGAATTGAAAAACATCAGCGCTGATATCGCGAATTTCAAGGATATTTTAATGGGCAATAAACAAGCACGCGGTTCTTTTGGCGAAAGACAATTGGAAGATTTGGTTTCTGATATTATGCCACCTGAAAGTTATGCATTCCAAAGCGTTTTATCAACAGGGGTTCGTCCTGACTGTGTTATACGCCTGCCTTATCCACCGGGCGATATGATTATAGACAGCAAATTTCCGCTGGAAAGTTATAACCGTATTTTATCAGACAAAGATAATATGATGTATAAAAAACAATTTGAACTAGATGTTCGTAAACACATTGATGCAATCGCTGAAAAATACATTATACCGGGCGTGACCGCGGAATCCGCAATGATGTTTATTGCATCTGAATCTATATTCGAAGAATTGCACAGCGAATTTCCCGATACAATTGAATATGCCGCACGCAAAAAAGTATTTATTGTTTCACCTGCAACATTATGGGCAACACTAAACACTATTCGTGCGGTATTATCAGATATAAAAATCAAACGTGTTGCGACAAAAATTAAACGTGAATTGGATTTATTGCTGACTGATTTAGGCAGATTAAACGACAGAACAGAAAACCTGCAAAAACATTTTGCACAAACAACAGGCGACATAGAACAAATCCAAACATCTGTTTCTAAAATCACTCCACGTGCAGAAAAATTACGTGACATGGATTTTGGGGAGGATTGAAAAACTGATAAAAACAAATTTATTTATCTTTTGGCAGACCTGTTTTGCGGTTTATCCAAATTTGTTCTTTTGCGATATTCATCATCGGTATATCAGAGCGACTGTCCGAATAAGAACGCACAACTTTTGGTATAAACTTATTTTCTTTTGCCCAATTATCCAACGCAACAACTTTGTTTTTACCATAGCATACAAAATCATATTTCCATGGTTTATCTTGCTGGGTTTCAGAAGTTAATACCGCATCAAATTTCATATCAGAAACCAATTTTGGAACCAAATAATCTGGACTGGCTGAAATTAAAACGACTTTGTTGCCCGCTGCACGTTCTTTGGCGACCTGCTCCTTGGCCCAACCAAAACGTTTTTGTTTATGTTCTTTGATAAACGCTGGTGTAAAATTACGAACCATTTTTGGTGTCAAAAACCTATGCATTTTTTGTCGCCACCAAACACCATCTGGATTGAAAAACTTCGCAATCAATGCGACTAGCATAGACGGAATATAAAACCATGGCTTGACCGAATGTCTGAAACAATAGCATTCAAAATCAATATTGGAATCGCCAGCAGATAATGTTCCATCAAAATCAAAAACTACTACATTTACTTTCTTTAACATAAGTCTTATTCCTTGGCTTTTGTATGCCGGCAGAATATCACGAAACAAAGTCTGAGTCAATTTTATTTCTTGCGACTCAATTTTACACGCAACTTTTCCATTACAAAGAACAATGCGGGTGTCAGACAGAACGTCCATATCAAAGATGCACACATACCACCAATCATAACCGCGCCCATTGCAACTTTTAATCCGTCATTTGACCATAACTGAGGCAGCATACCCGCAACGACAGCAATAGTAGTCATCCAAATCATACGCTTTTTATCCATCAATTCTTGCCATAGAACTTTGTATGCGTTTTCACCATTTTGCACACGTGCAACTGTTGGCTCTAAAACCAAAATATTGTTGTTCACAACCAAACCGACCAACATAATAAAAGCCAACATCGCACCGACATTCATTGATGCACCAGATAAAAACAGCACAATAAACACACCCGCAAAACTGGTTATAATAGATGTTGCAATTGTGAAAGGATGTATAAACGAATTCATAATTGCAGCCAACAACATAAATGTTAAAATCGTAGCCAACAAAAATGCCTGAGCGATTTCACCTGTGCTTTCAGATTGAATTTCGGACATACCTGCAAAAGACGCGCTGTATCCTGGTTCCCAATTTATAGTATCCAAATATTTCTGGATTTCGGCCTGCACAGGACCAATCGTAGATTTACCAATATTTATATCTATTTCTGTTATTCTGTTTTTATCCAAACGATAAATATTAGATGATGCAGGCGCGCTTTCCAAGGTTCCCAATTGTGATAACGCAACCATCCCTTTTTGAGAACTGACATAAACACTGTCAAACATCGATTTATTCTTGAATTGTTTATCGAATTCCAAAACTATGGGATATTCATCACCCTGCTCTTTGTATTTATATGTGTCATTTCCAAATAATGCTGTACGCAAAGCACCCCCTGCATTTACATTTTTCACACCCCAAAAATTCATTTTTTCGTTATCTGGTATAAAGCGAAGTTCTTTTGCTGGTGCTTGTTGTGCCAGAACCACACTTTGCACAGATTCTATTTTGTTAATGTTTTCTATTATCTGATTAGCGTATATATTGCGTTTATCATCATCATCACCAAATACGTTTAATACTAAATCAGAACTGATACCAGCGCTGGACATATTTTCACCCGCACGAATTTGGATTTCTGCATCAGGTATATCCGCCAACGTTGGTAATATTTGTTGTGCCAACTGTTTATCAGACATATTTCGTTTTTCAACATCGACCAATGTCACTTTGACACTAATGTTTTGTAAACCTTTATCACCTATCTTGACTGTTGTAGATTTAACCTCTGGAATGTTTGCCACTCGTTCTTCTATGACTTTTGCAATAGATTCAGATTTTGCATATAAACTGCCCATTGGCGCACGTGCTGTAATTGTTATTTCATTTGCGTCTGTGGATGGCGAAAACTCATTTCCAACATAAGCCATCAATCTGGCAGATAAAATCAAGACACCAACAACCCCCAGAATAACAATCCATGGGTGTTTATATTGATATTCGTACCACGAATATAACCGCGTAGAATTATTATGCTTTTGTATTTGTTGAATATCTTTTTTATTCTTTCGATTAAATCTTAATAATTTCGCAATCATCATCGGTGTCAAAGTAAATGAAAACAATAGTGATAATAATGTCAAATACACAACAGTCATACCAAACTGCAGCATAAATTGTCCAACAATACCGCCCATAAACGCCAAAGGTAAAAACACCACTACGTTCGTGCCAACACCAGCCAACACAGGAATTGCAACTTTACGTGTTCCATCTTCTGCGGCTTGTTCTGGTGTTTTACCAGCCTGCAACTCATTCAATGCAGATTCAATTAAAATAATCGCGTTTGATACCAATGTTCCAAGCGCTGTCGCATATGCCAATAAAGTCATTGTATTTATTGTAAAACCACTACCATTCATAAGAAAGAAACCAGATAATAACGATGCAGGAATCACAATACCTGCGATAATCGTAGAACACCAATTACGTGTAAATGCCAACAATACTATTATTGTAAATATAACACCTAAAATAATACTGTTTATTGTATCTGTTGTTGCCTGGGATATTGTCAAAGATGAATCAGAGACAATTTCCATTGTCGCATTTGGAAAACGGTTTTGTAATTGTGCTTGCAATTCTGGCATTTTTTTACGCAAAGCATTTGATATTTTTATTGCATTACCGTCAGATGCCTTGACCACAGACATTATAACAACTTCTTTGCCGTTATATCTGGCGCCTTTTTCAATATCACGCGCGGCATCACGAACATTTGCAACATCGGACAACTTGAAAGTATCGCCTTCGACAGTTGTTATCTCTAGATCTGATATTTCTTTGACGTTTTGGAATTCACCCATAAAACGAACATTTTCAGAATTGATATCTGTTTCAATTTTTCCACCTGGCACATTCAAGTTATGTGTTGCAATTGCAGATACTATATCATTTATCGTAACACCATGCGCAGCCATTAAATCTGGGTCCATTGCGATACGCACAGCACGCGTCAAACCACCAAATGTGTTTACAGATGCAACACCACGAACTGCTGTTATTTTATTAGACAGATTATCATTTATATATTTTTCCAAATCTTTTGCATCTGCACCCTGGATAACAATATCCAACACCGCTTGCTGTAATGGGTTTAGTTTTGCAATCACTGGTTGTTTCAAATCTGACGGAAATTCATTAGCCAATCCATCAATTTTTGCTTTGACCTCATTCGCCTTGTCATCAACATTTACACCCAAATTAAATTCAGATATAACATAAGCGCTGTTTTCATAAATCTGACTTGTAATTTTTTTAACACCTGCAACCTCTGACATTGCATTTTCTGCTTTTTTAACAACCTGACTTTCTAGTTCAGAAGATGAAGCGCCAGGATATACAAATGTCACCGTCACATACGGAAAATCCACAGACGGCGAACGTTCTATGTTCATTTTTGGAAAAGACACCAACCCCAACACCACAAAAAACAAAACGAACATTATTGTTGTGACAGGTCTGCGAATAAAGAACTTTAACATTTTATATCTCTTTGTTTTACTACTTTACAATTTTGATTTTTTCGTTATCTGAAACCTTTGATAAAATCACAATATCGCCACTTTTCAACCCAGATTTTACCAAAACATTTTGTGAATCGCGCGCTTCTATGACTATATCACGAACACTTGATTTATCGCCATTTACAACATACACATTATTACCGTATACAGCAGAAACCGGCACATAGAAACCATGTTGTCTGTGTTCCACATATTGCAAACCGTCCAGACAACCGACAGTTTTTATAACATGCATTCCAGAATATAAATCTATATTTTTTGATACAGAAAAGATTTTACAATCACCAATTTTTTGACCAACCTTAAACATATTGACGCGCGCCCCCGATACATATGCACGATTATTTTTCACGTTTAATGGCTGGTATAAAACACCGTCTGTTTCAGATATTTTCAGTGTTTCAACAGGTGCGCCATTTTCAATATTATTACGCATGATATTAAACACTGTGCGATTTCTTTCTGTGAACACATTATAAAAACGATATACAAAACACCCAACCACCGCCGTTATTAAAATAATATAAATTATGTTTTTTGATTTGCGCGTTTTCAATTTTTTCACAAATTTTTCTATTCTTTCAATCGTCATGTTATTCACCTAATTTTTTAACTGATTCAGCAGACATTAAAATATTGTATTTCGCGTTTAACAAAGCCATGTCCATTTGATACAAAGCCCCCGACACATCAGATAATTCAACAGCAGAGGTTTGACCGGCCGCAAAACGTTTTGCAGACACATCATATGCCTGTTGGGCCAGCGAGTGCGCTTTTTTCAATTTACCCAAATTATTACATAAATGTTTATACTTACTTACTGCGTTATCATATTCTTCGGTTTTCAGTTTCTTTGATTTATCTAAATCTTGACGGGCAGATTCTGCATTCATCGCTTCCATTGTTGCATTTGCTGAATGGATTCCACCATTAAACAGCGGAACCTGCAAAGCCAAGCCCCAATACGCAGACTGTGAACCTTCTTTATCAAACATGTGCCCCATATCTTGACCCATAGAGTAATATGAATAAGAGCCAACTGCAGCCAATGTTGGATAAGCCCCAGAACGTTTAGACGACGCATTTGATTCATACATTTTAATTTGTTTTTGATAAATATCCCATTCTGGATTTGATTTTAATTTACCTGCATTTAGTGGCGCAAATTTGTCTGGAAAATTATCAACCAAAATTAAATCTTCATCAATATCGATTCCCGCCATAATTTTCAGCATTCTGTATGCTGTATCACGATTAAATTCAGCATCAGATAAATTGATTTCTTTGGACGCAATATCAGATTCTATTTTAATTAAATTGCTACGATTTGCACGCCCTGCCGATGTAAGTTTCTTTTTCGCAGCACGCGCATTATTCAGATTTCTTTGGGATGCGGACACAATTTCATCTGTCATTTTCGCAGTCCAATATAAATTAGCCGCTGCATATTTAACTTCGCGCATGGTTAAATCTTTGGCTGATTTAGACATATCAATCGCATCATGCACAGCATCGACTGCATTGCCAATTTTACCAAAAGTATAAATAGGTTGGGTTATTTGCACACCTGCTGAAAAAATATTATCTGGAATCGCATCAAGCGGTAAAACACTGCCCAAAATCGCGCCAATATCAGACGGTATTTCAACACCATTCGAACTGGTTGGGTGTTTAACATTTATTAAATTCATATATGATACTGTCCCATCAATCGACATCCAGCGATTTGCATTTATCGCACTCAATTGCGCTTTGGCTTTTTTAATATTCGCATCTGCACGTTTAATATCATTTGATTCAGACACAATCTTTTCAATTGCTTGGTTTAATGACAAATCCATACCAAAAGCATTTGGAATCACCGCCACACACGACAATACACAAAATAATAATTTACGCATTTGCTTGCTCCATCTTTTTCAATATTTCATTTATAGTCCTGCTGGTTTCTGCCAATCTATCTTGTTCAGATTCGGGCAAACATTTGCACAGAGATTCCAACGCAGTCATAAACTTATCAATTATTTTTTCTGCTAAAACCTTACCTGATTTAGTCACTTCATACCATGTATCACGATGATCATCTGGGTCAGTCGAACGAACAACCAATTTATCTTGTTCTAACTTGCGAAAAACACTACAAAGGTTAGCGGTAGAAATAACCTCACGCGCTGAAAAATCTTTCAATTTGATTTTGCCAGATAAATACAGACGAACCAAAACCGTCATTTGCTGACGCGATTGTTTAGAACCTTCAAATAATGGCTGCAAACGGTTCGCCAAACGCCCCATAATGCGCATATTTTCAGCCATCAAACTTGTCACTTCTGTATGCGTCATACCCACTCCTTTTTTTAATCGTTTAGAAATAAAATCATTAAAAGTTTTAACGATTATATGTATCACTCAAATCAAAGTCAAGTCAATAAATATAATCACTTGATTTTTTTTGTAAAGGTTTTACAATGATAGTGAATCTAAGAAATTAGGTTCAGGGCTGTGATAAGCCCAGACTATTCGGTGCGAAAGCATCGCAATTTGATGTTTCGGTGTTTTTTGCACCGTTGTCTTCCCTGGCTTTTGGTCGGGGAGCTGCTGGTTATAAAACAGGGATATCCTAAAAACCACGGAATCACTAATAGTCTGATTTATCAACTCCCTGACCGCTCTTTCTTGGGCGGTTTAATTTTTATACAGGAAAACGATGGACAAGCACGATTTAATAGTTTCACTAGGCAACGATTTTGTCCCAGCTATGGCATTAAAATTGTTGAAAATCACAGAAAAAACCTATCCTTTTGATTGGTCGGCATGCGATGGTGACGTATCTGAACGTTTGTTGAAAAAATGCGACATAATCAAAAAACATTTTAGAAACGAATTCAATGTTTCAGATTTTATTGAATATTTTTCACCAGAGCTACTTGTCCACAGTATTAAAAACACAAAAAATGGCATTTATTATGCACAAGGTTTCACGTCTGGGCAGTCTGTCAAAGATTTTTTTCCAGATTTTTTGCGAACATATCAACGACGAATAAAACGTTTATATGATGATATTGAAAGCGCAAATAATATTTTGTTCATTTATCAAGATGCGATTACCAGTTTACCCTTGAATACAATAAAAAATGCAATAAATATCTTGAAAAAGTCTTTTCCAAATAAAAACATCAGTTTATTTGTGTTTTTGCCGATTATTTCAACAAAAGCGACCCGATGCTACGAGATAAAAACGAATATTGATAATGTACGCGTATTTGCTTGTATTAAACCAGAAACACAAAATTATGAAAAAAGAGTTGACTTGTTTGCAGGGATATTAGAACACATTTTCAATAACGTTCCTTGTCCACTTATAAATAACGACGACATTATATCTGTCGCAGAATGAATCAGACGCATACATCATATTGCATTGGGGCAACAGCATTGAAAAATCCTTAAAACATGCAAAAAACGATTTTTTCAATTTTATTATTGAAAAATTATTAAAGACATATATAATTGGCATATCTTTGGAGCGTCGTCTAATGGTAGGACA
>DBXG01000014.1 GCA_002309215.1 Alphaproteobacteria bacterium UBA1218
TATTTTGATGCTGATGATAATGCAGATTCCAGATACGCAAACAAGGTTGCAATGAATAATCAAAGAACCGTTGATTACAAAAATGGCAAGTATGATTTGGCGGGTGGTGTTGTTGACCCATTACCAGATGATGCGCCACAATTCGTTAAAGATTACTATGCATATTACAAAACACCACGTGGATATCATAAACGTTCATTGAATTCAAACGGCGGTTGGAACAAGACAAGTTCTTTGTCATTTATCAACATGCCAATCTTGCAATATGCACACGAAATTCGTACACCTGTATTATTGATACACGGCGAAAAGGCGCACAGCCGTTATTTCAGTGAAGGTGCTTTTGCTAAACTCACTGGTAATAATAAGGAATTGATGATTATCCCAGGGGCAAACCATGTTGATTTATATGACAATATGGATGTAATACCATTTAATAAAATGGAACAATTCTTTAAGACCAATTTGAAATAATGAAACAGGAAATCATAAAATTCATAGATAAAAAATATAACGCCTGCCCAGAATATCTGTGGCGGCGTTATACAACACATTGCATATTTAGGCATAAAAATAATAAAAAATGGTTTGCATTAGTCGGCACTGTTCCGCGCCGAATCTTGAAACTGTCGGGTGATGGCAAAATAGATTTTATAAACGTAAAAACAAGCGATGCAGAATTCTTTCGTGGTGTAAAGGGTATTTTACCAGCATATCACATGAACAAAAATCATTGGATTACAATATTGTTGGATGGCACATTACCAATAAAAAACATCCAACATTTGATAGAAATGTCGTATGAATTGACAGCATAAGAGTTTACTATGGGGCGGGTTTATCACACGAAGTTTTAACAAAGTGTGATGACCAGATTGCTTCGCTATACTACTGGGCGGGTGACCTTTCCTCGATACGCAATAATAAAAATCTATAAAAACTCGTATTTACCAACTCCGTTTTTATGATTTTTCTAATTGTGTATTCTCGTATTCGCTCGGGCTTTGCCCTGCGCGGCATTCGTTAACACTCGAACTTCGCGATGCTCGTTCTCGCTTACTCATAGTCGAACTGGCTTCTGCCATTTCTAGAATCTGGTCACACCGAATAAATAAAAATATCGCCACTTTGGGCGATATTTTTATTTATGGGGCGGGTGACCAGATTCGAACTGGCGACATTTGGTACCACAAACCAACGCTCTAACCAACTGAGCTACACCCGCCATAACTGTACTATTGTCCGCCTTTGCAATTACACTTCGTTAAAACTTCGTGTAACAAGCGCTACGGCGCGACACTCAATTTTCAGCCCTCGCTTCGCCTCGGTGAAAATTGGTGGTGGAGCTGATCAGACTCGAACTGACGACCCCTTGCATGCCATGCAAGTGCTCTACCAACTGAGCTACAACCCCTTGCGGAGATTTATTCTATATTTCTTCTTGCCAAATGTCAAATCATTTTGCTAATGTTGATACGAACATTTATATCAAAGGAGATTTTTATGGATTATTCTGCCCTGAAATCAGAAGTAGAACAAAAAACTGCCCAGACATTGGAAGTATTACAGAACGAATTCGCGGGTTTGCGCACAGGTCGTGCATCTGTGCATTTACTGGACGGCGTTCGCGTACCTGTCTATGGTTCTGAAATGCCACTAAATCAGGTGGCAACGGTATCAACCCCAGACACGCAAACTTTGTCTGTGACGGTGTGGGACGTTGCAAACGCACCTGCTGTGGAAAAGGCGATTCGTGATTCTGGTTTGGGATTGAATCCGATGACTGCCGGTGGTGTTATTCGTCTGAACTTGCCACCACTAACCGAAGAACGCCGTCGCGAATTAACCAAAGTCGCCGGAAAATACGCAGAAGAAGCCAAAATATCTATGCGTAATATTCGCCAAGATGCAATGGGCAAAATCAAGCGTGCTGTGACCGACAAAGAAATTTCTGAAGATGATCAACACAAATTCGAAGAAGACCTGCAAAAAGTCTTTGATATGCGTGCTTCGGAAGTTGACGCATTGGCAAAACAAAAAGAAGCTGACATTATGTCTGTGTAAATAGGGATAAAACATGTTTCATATTTTCAAGAAAAAACAATCTGAACAGGCAACAACCACAAAGATTCCGCAACATATTGCGTTTATTTGCGATGGCAACCGCAGATGGGCAGAACAACGTGGTTTGCCACCTTTGATGGGGCACAAGGCCGGCGTTTCTAATTTTGAGGATTTGGTCGATTGGTTTATCAAACGTGGTGTTTCAACCATTTCTTTCTTTGTTTTTTCGACTGAAAATTGGTCCAGAACCAAAGAAGAAGTCGATTTCTTGATGGACTTGTTTTATTCAGAAATGAAAAAAAATATGGAAAATGCAATCAAGAAAAACCTGCGCTATCGTATTGTTGGTTCACGTAAAGAATTACCAAAGAAGTTGGCAGATATATGCGACAAATTGGAAGAAGCATCGGCAGAAAATACCGGTGGCACAGTTGTATTCGCACTGAATTATGGTGGTCAAGACGAAATTGTGCGCGCTGTAAATGCTGCAATTGAAAACGGTCAGCAAATAGATAAAGAAACATTTGAAACATTTATGGATACTGGCGATTTGTTGCCGATTGACTTGGTTGTGCGCACCAGTAATGAGCACAGAATATCTAATTTCTTGCTTTGGAAATTGGCTTATGCCGAATTGTTATTTATCCCAGAACATTGGCCAGAATTGGTAAAGTCTGAAAAGTTGTGGCAACATGTTTTGGATGAATACACCAAACGTGACAGACGCTTTGGTGGTGGCAAAAAGAAAAATTATCTGGGGGATAAAAAATGAAATTATCTGAATTATCTAATTCATCATTACGCATAATTACAGGCTTTGCGATTGCTGTTGTTATTGGTATCGCTGCTTTACTGGAAAGATACGGCATGCCATTTTTTGGTGTTCAGCCTTTTCATGCGGTAATGTGGCTTGGGATTATCGTGTTTGCGGTTTGTATATATGAAATGATAAGTTGTATAAAGACTGCACCGAATAAAACAATAAAAAAACGTCCCCTGCCCTTTATATTATTTATGTTATGGTTGATTTTCGTATTAGTATCTGTATGCACAGTAGGTCAACATGTTTGGATTATGTTATGCGTGCTGATGATAATAGTTGGCGCAGATGTCGGTGGCTGGTTGTTTGGTATGTTGTTTGGTGGCGACAAATTGTGGGAACGCATTTCAGAGCATAAAACTTGGGCCGGGCAAATCGGGGGTATCATTTGCGGAACAGCGATGTCTGTTTTATACAGTCAATTATTTGGAACAAATTTATCTGGTGCAATATGGTTTGGTATCGGCGTTTCTTTGTTATCTCAATATGGTGATCTGACTGCCAGCGCAATCAAAAGACGCCTGGGTATCAAAGATTTTAGTAATTTATTACCAGGACATGGTGGTGTTTTAGATCGTTTTGATGGCTGGCTGTATGTTTTGCCATTATTATGGTTGTTATTGAAATAAATTAAAGAGCAAGGAAAGTAAGATATGCATACTGTATTGACTATTGTTGCATTATTAATTGTTTTGGGTGTTGTGGTTTTTGTTCACGAACTGGGACATTTTATGGCTGCCAGATGGGCGGGTGTTCGTGTGGATGCGTTTTCAATAGGCTTTGGACCTGCAATATTAAAATGGTCTGATAAACATGGCACAATATGGAAACTATGCTGTCTTCCGTTGGGTGGTTATGTTTCCATATATGGCCAAGAAGATATGTTCCATCGTAAAAAGTATGCAGAACTTCCCAAAGATAAGAAAGTTGGACATTATTTGTCTGTGCCGGCATGGAAACAATTCATAATTATTGCAGCGGGTGTATGTATGAATTTCCTGTTGGCATGGGTAATTTATTCTGCTGATTTTATGTTCAGGCCACGTGCTGTTCAATTACCTGTTATTGGTCAGGTTGTTCGTGATAGTGTTGCATTCAAGGCTGGTGTAAAACCTGGTGATGTCATAATGAAAATAAATAATGCCAGCATTGATAACTGGGGCGAATTGATTATCGCAAAAGAATTATCATCAAAAAAAGATTCAGATGTCCTGGTGGCGCGCAAAGATAAATTGGTAAAACTGACTTTGCAACCTGCTGAACGTTGGGGGCTGATTGCTGATGGCAGTAAAAAGACAGAACCAAGGACAAAACCATTTTTCAAGGCGTTGTATTCTGGATTGCGCGAAACATATTATCAATCTAAAAACTTACTGATTGTATTGAAACAAATTATTACTGGTGAACGGTCTTCTAAACAACTTGGGTCATTTATAACTATTGCCCAGATATCTGGCAAGGCTTTGGAAATGGGTTTCTTTGCATTTTTATCCATTATCGCCCTGCTTTCTGTAAACCTGGGGATAATCAATTTATTACCATTACCAGTACTTGACGGGGGCTATTTATTAATATTGCTGATAGAGGCGATTATTCGTCGTAAACTGGATGGCAAAGCAATGGAAATTGTTATTATATGTGGTTGGGTTTTTATTATGTTATTATTTGCCTTTACAATGTGGAATGACATAGCACGAGTGCTAAAATTAGGTTAAATATGTATAAAAAACTGATATTTTGTTTGGGAATGTTTGGATTTTGTGGTTATGCAAATGCCACAGTATTATCACGCATTGATGTTGTTGGTAATCAGCGTATGGATGCTGAATCTGTACGTATTTTATCAAATGTAAAGGTTGGCGATAATGTCAATTCTGAAAAGATAAACAATGTTGCTAAAAAGCTACAGGCCAGTGGTTATTTTTCGTCTGTGAATGCGACATTAAACGGCAACACATTGAAAATCACCGTTCAAGAAGCGCCTATTATCAATATGGTGACTGTCGAAGGAAACGATGAAATTGATACCGATGATTTGAAAAAGGAAATAAAAACCAAAGAGCGTTCATCTTATGATATCTCTGTGATTGGCGCAGATGTTCAACGTATGTTGACGCTGTATCAGCGCAAAGGATTCTTTGGGACAAAGATAAATCCAAAGAAAATAGAACTGGATAACAATCGCGTCAATGTCGTGTATGAGATCAAGGAAGGACATCCAACCTATATTCGTGATATAGATTTTGAGAATAATAAAAAGTTCCGTTCACGCGAATTACGTAGTGAGATATTATCGCGCGAACATGCTTGGTGGCGTATTATGACACAATTTGATGTGTATGATGAAGACCGAATTAAATACGACCAGCAAATGTTGCATCAGTTCTACATGCGAAATGGATTTTTAGATTTTCGTATTACAGAGGTCAAAGGCGAATTTACCCCAGATCGCGAATACTATTCTGTAAAATATACTGTGGACGAAGGAAAGCAATATAAAATTGGTAATATTACTATTGACAACCCTTTTCCTGATGTTCCAAACGATGAATTGTTTGATGTTTTGACGGTTTCCAAACGCGATGTTTACAACATCGATGAAATAGACGCATCTATAAATGCATTAAGAAGCGCTGTGGCAGATCATGGTTATGCGTTTATAAATGTTGATGTGATTCCTGATAAGCACGATGATACACAAATTGTTGATATCAATTTCAAGATAAAAAAGACAAATCGGATTTATATAAACAACATAAACCTGTTGGGTAATGTTCGTACTTTTGACAATGTCATCGAACATCATTTACCGATGCGTGAAGGCGACCCGTTTTCATTACAGACGGTTGAAACTGCGCGCCAGAATCTGATGCGAACCCGTTATTTCAAAGATGTACAAATGGTCCCTACGCGTTTGGCTGATGCCAATATGATGAATTTGGATGTAAAGGTCGAAGAACAACCAACCGGGGAATTGTCTGGCGGTTTGGGCTGGTCATCAATAAACGGTTTTATGGTTGATGCAGGAATAACTGAAAATAATTTTATGGGACGCGGTCAAATAGTCCAGATTAAGGGTTCCATTGCACAGTATCAGCGTCAGGCATTATTCAGTTTCACAGAACCATTTTTATTCAATCGTGAATTGTCTGGTGGATTTGATGTGTCCTATACCCAATACAAATATTCTGACTTGGGCGGTTATGGGTACGATCGTGATTCTTTTGCGCTTTCTGGTCGTCTGGGCTGGCGTTTGACTGACCATTGGACACAAACAATGCGTTTATCTGCAACATTTGACCAAAACTATGATTTACAGTTGGGCGGTTGGCATAAAGCAAATCTTTATACATTGGGGACAAGCCTGCGCTATTATAATCTGAACACAAATTTCCAACAAAATACTCATACTGGCATAGTTGGTGATTTGGGCGTTGCTTATACTGGATTTGGTGGAACAAATACTTTTATGCGATACAGCGCAGACATTACTGCGATGGTTAAATTCTTGGACGACAGGTGGCAGTTGAAAACGTCTTGGGATTTTGGATATGTACAATCTTTGGAAAGCGATAATTATCTTCCACGTGTATATCGTTATTTCTTGGGTGGTGATTCTTTGCGCGGTTTTGATGTTGCAGGTATTGGTTCAAGGTTTGGCTCGTACTCTTTGGGTGGGTTATGGAAAGCAAACGGTTCAACACAACTGAATTTCCCGATATTTATTCCTGATGAATATCAAATCAAGGGTTTTATATTTGCAGACTATGGTATATTGGGTAAGCCACCAATGAAAAATCTGAATACTGCCAACCCAAATATCCATATTGATGAAGATTGGCGAACATCTGCTGGTGTTGGTATTTATTGGAACACGCCAATGGGACCAATGAACTTTTCTTGGGGTTGGCCATTAAAGATGAACAAATATGATCAGGAACAACGTTTCTTGCTTTCATTTGCAACACAATTCTGATTGTTTTGTCTTGACGCAGGGGATGAATTTTTCTTATACTTTTAGAAAGGAAAGGAGATTGAACATGAAAAAAATTCTGATGGTTTTTGTATTGCTTGTTATCGGCCTTGGAATTGCTGGCTGTGGTCAGATTTATGATCGCGAACCAGTTGGCATCGGCTATGACAATAATGAATTGAAATTAAGTCCTTGTGCTTGTGTTTTGGTATATCAAGCATAGCAGGGTTATATCATTGGGGGGATTGATTGAATTACCCAAACGATTTTAACACACCAACTTTTCCTGCTGGGAAGACGATAGCGCTTTCCCGCAGTGCTTCTATTTGGATTATGGTTGTTTTCTTTCTGATTATTTGTTCTTGTGGGCTGATGTTATTGTTGATAAAATCTAAAAATAATTTTCCATTATTGATTTCTGCCGATCCATGGACAGCCGATTGGAGCATAGCCGCATACCCAGAAGACACATCTAAAATCACAACAAATCAAATTATCCAGGAAAACTTGGTTCGGAAGTATGTAGAATATTGGTTCAACATAAATAAAGATTACTCACTAAACGAAGCTTTGTGGAAAACGTGTACTAATCGTGATTGTGACTCGCTGGAACGCTATGATCCGATGGATATGCAATGCGCACTATACTGTTCATCTGGCACAGAATTATTCCAGCAATTTACGGAAAAAATTATACCTGAGTATCGTGATAGAATAGAACAAGAATCTGAAACCATGCACGTTGTTGCACAACTAATTACACCACCATCTCAGGCTGAAAACACATCAAACATTTGGCAATCTTTCGCAACAATAATGTCGTCTAAAAACGGTATGGCTAACGTATTGGTATTTTTGGAATTGGGACAAGATAAAAAGGGAAAATATCCTGCAAACTCTGGCTATTATGTCCAGGATTTTAACGCATACAGGGTGTCTGGCGATTTAGGGATACGCAATGAATAGTTTGAAATCGTTTTTTATGGGGATTTTGCTGTTCGCAATCACTTTTGCGACAATATTCTTGACGGTTTTGATTTATAATGCGAACAAGCAAATATCCATAGAAACTTATATTTTCCAGATGGATGACACTTCATTACAAAGACCTGGCCCATTAGAAAATATGAACAAGATGTCCCCAGAAGCCGTACGCAACAAACTTATACAAAAATATGTTGCAGAATATTTCAAAGTGATTCCTGTGGACAATAATGTAAATCAAGAAACCAATATTGAAAAATTATCCAGCAAAGAGGTTTATTTACAGTGGCTTGGTGGCGAAGCAAATATAATAAAAGATATGGCACAACACAAAATGTTTCGCAATGTATTGGCTGATTCTTTGATAATACTACCGACAAAAGACCCTGATTTATTCGAGGTTCGTTATGTAACAAGAACCTGGCAAGAATCTAATAATATGGTGGCACCTGTAGTTGATAATTTTGGAAAAGTATTATTGCAAATAAGTTTTGAACCAGGATTGAAACAAGATGTGGATATAAAACGCATAAGAAAAATGCTGGAAAAAGGTGGCAACCCTGCTATATTATTTAAGTTCAGGGTGGAAAACATACAAAAAATCTGAGGCACATCATGATAAAAAAACTTTTACTTTTGATATCCATATGTGTAACGGCTTTTAATATATCATCCATTCGTGCCGAAGATGATACGTCTTTTGATGATTTCGCAATTGTTGATGACTCTGGCGAAGATGTCGAAACAGAAAGTGTTTCATTGAATTCTGATGCAGACGTTGTTGATGTTCAACATTTTGATATTGCTGGAATAATGCTTGGGATGTCTTATGACGAGGTAAATAATTTGTTTTTTAATGGTTCTGGCCTGTATGCACCACGCAAAAAAAACAGTGTGATATATACTATCAATAAAGATTGGAAATACAATTTGGATTATGAATGTCGTCAGAACAAGATTTATGTGCCTGAAAAACTGGAAAAATGTATTTATTCTTTGGCACGTAATCGCGGTTTGTTATATGTTTCTGAAATTCATTTGGAAAGACAGTTTACTGGCGAAACTATTGATATATATTTTACCAGCAACGCCACAGACAATCTTGTTTGGAAAGTTGTGTATAACAATGATGTCAATGATATGGATGGGGAAAGTGAAAAATTTGCAAATCAACGTGAAAAAAAGATTCTGGCTTTCTGGCAAGGTGTCTTGGATAAATACGGTACCCCGAATTCTGATGAAGACAAATGGATTTCGTCTGAAAATGCTTATGACCCAATGATGCAGGCTTATTATGGCCAATTGATATTGTCTGACAAGGGGTTAAACGCAACTGATTCTGCAAACAACATACAATCTGCACGCGAAAACTTCCAGGCTAAACCGTATGCATTCTAAAAAAACTTCTTATAAAATCGGTTTATATTCTGAATTTCTGGCCAGATGGTATTTGCGTTTTCATGGTTATAAAATATTAAAAAGCAGATATATAACTGGTAAAAATACCAATCGTGCAGAAATAGACATAATCGCACGCCACAAAAATACCATTGTTTTCATAGAAGTAAAATGTCGTCAAAGTATTGATGTGGCGTGGGATGCGATTACCCAAAATCAATCTGCACGATTACGGCGCGCAGCAGAAACATATCTGATGAACACGCATTGGACTGGCGACGCCAGATTTGATGTAATTGTTGTCTGTGGGCATAAAATATATTGGGCAAAAAACGCAATCTAGTTTTTAATCACTGCGCTTTTAATCATTGTCACATCTTCTTTGATTCCGTCTATTTTCAATTGCAGTTGACCAATACCAGATTCCAGAATAGTTGTTCTGTTTTCCAAAGATGTTATTCGTTGTTCTTGGCGTTCTAATTCAGACAAAGACGAATCTTGACGCGCAACCCAATAAATACCCCCCGCAACAAAAGCAATTAAAAACCAACTGTTGCGCAAAATGTCCAATATATCATTCATTGTATTTTGCTTTGTCATGTTGGATTTTTCCCTTTGTTTATTAGATTTTCAATTTGATGTACCAAAGCATTTTGTGCTGCCCACCACCGCAAATCTTCATTAGAAGCGTTTGGTCCGACAATGCGTTCCAATGTTATGGAACGCAAATGAATCAGCACTTGTTTGCCAGACGGTGTTGCAAATGTTTGTGCATATTGTTTTTCTATGTCTTGCATTTTTCAATCCTATATAGCCATTTCTTCACGTGCCATTTGTGCGATTGGTGCAATATATTTCAATTCTGCATCGCTGTGCAAAGATATTTTATCTATCAATCCACGACGTGATAATATCTGCAAACCACGTTCACAAAGTGGCCTGATGAATTCGTGCAATAAACGACCATAGGTTGCCCCAAGTATGCGCACCATATCAGAATTACGCGCCAATATTTCTGTGGCGGTCATTTCTTTATCTGATAATAACCCCAGTCTGTCCGCCAATAAAGTATGTCTGATTCTGTCGCGCAAATCACGCAGCACAATTTGCGAAATGTCAAAATCTGCACCACTGGATAACGGGGTTAAACCCGAACTGCCAACTGCTTTTGGTATAATTGCCCCAGGTGTTAGATTTATATTTGATAAATTGATAACCCCATCATCGTCAGCCTGCCATATACCGCTGACTGCGATAGTTGCATTTTTCAAGACCAATTCTACAACTTTATTCACAGTTTTTATATCTGGCAAAGCGCGCAATACTGGTCCGCGTCCATATAATTCACCGCTGACCACAGACCAACGGAATATAATGTATGGATTTGTTTCAAATGTACCACGTGAAACAATATTGTTTTCAATATCACCACCGACATCAACCCATGCTGTAAAATCTTTACCTATCAAAGATTGAACTAGTCTTATTTGGGTTTGCGGGTTATTTTTAACTGTATCGCGCATATGCGATGGCATTAAAAAGTCCGGATATTTTTCCATCAAATCGCAAGCTGGCATAGAAGTCGTATGAAAAACTGCGCCTGGCAATATCGCTATGTCAGTCATCGGAATCGCAGTAAATGAAAACGCAGAATCTGCACCGATTGGGTTTTCTGCCATAAATAAACACGCTGTACCCAGAACAACCAAATCTGTATAACATTGGTGTATTGTTGTATAAAAATTAGAATCGTTCAAATGCGCACGCAACATATCTGTTGCAAATTCTGCATTTGGCGACAATTCACTTTCACGAACCAGGTTTATCCATAAAGATTCTGGTGGGGTCAGCAAAGAATACATAGATGCCGCCAAATTATCAACAGCATCAGATGCAGTAGCGTCAAATAGTGTTGCGACATCTGAATCATCTGTTGGGATTGTATATCGCATAGCTGTTTTCCAACGATTAAGCCATATACTGCGTTCATCTAGCGCACGTTTATATAATTGCATAAGATTTTTTTGCATTTATTTTATCCTTTTGTTTTGTTATATGTTGAATTCAGTATTTGCTTTGATTAAACCAGTACGATTTATCAAAGTCTTGATTGGAACTGGTGTCATCGCAAGTGCACCTGCAACAGCATCCAAACCGTCATCATGTTCTTTGGAACCAATTGGCGACCAAGCCAACATTTCAGACAACAACATTGTTTGCTGAATTGTGTTTCTGGCAAACAAGCGACCAGTAGTCAACATTGGTTCAATAGTGTTCAGAATCCTGGTTTCTTTTTTGGTATGATTTACTATTTGTACGATATTGATAGACATTTGCTCTGCATCAGATATGCGTCGCAATATTTCAGGCAATGCATTACCAATCCCATTGATTTCGATTCCTATTCTGCTTATTTTATGTCTTTGCATAAAAGTCAGCACCTGTTCGCATTGGGTCGCCAACGGATGCAAATCTTCGTCCCCGACATTCATATACATAATGTCGTGAATAAAAGCGGTTTTATTTTTATCATCACGATAAATCAAAGCACAAACACTACCATCTGATACACGATGACCAGACGATGGGTCCCAATACAACGAAACACCTGTGATTAAATGTTCCCCGATATGTGAATTATGATAATCAAAATCATCGATATAGAACTTTAATGCCCCAGGGTCTAAATATGCTTTTTCTTCTGATATATATTCCAACATCATTTGGGCAGAAAAATGTCTGGGACCCACAATTCGTTGTAAATCGTTGATTTTTTCAATTGGGAATAATTCTGGCCATGCTGGATTTCCGGCACTATCGATTATTGGTATTTTCAAATGTTTATACCCCGACAAAAAAGGTATTGAATTATTAAAATTTTCGTTTAATCTAAAAGACATGGACTTTACTCCGAAAACCTTACCTGTGAATTTAGAAGCCGAACAAGCCGTTCTGGCCGCGGTCTTGATGAATAATCGTGCATTAGAAAATATATCTGATTTTCTGTTGCCAGAGCATTTTTCGCATCCCGCTCACCAAGAGATTTATAAACTGGCATTACGTCAATTTTCTGCTGGGATACCGTTTGATATAATCACCGCAAAGACATATCTTGAACAACAAGGTGTTTTGGAAAATGTTGGTGGTGTAGAATACCTTTCTAAATTGGCATCTGCAGGTTCAACTGTTGTAAATGTCGACCATTATGCCCAAATCGTTTTTGATAATGCCAGACGTCGCGATTTAATTGGTTTGGGTCAAAGTGTTATGGATAACGCATATACCGAAGACCTAGACAACCCAGTCAGTACACAAATCGAATCTGCTGAACAAAAATTATTTAATTTGGCTTCAACCGGTAAATCTGAACATAATGTTGTTTCATTGGCAGATGCATTAAAAGGTGCCCTGGAAGAAGCAGAAATTGCTTATAAGGCCGATGGTAAATTGTCCGGTTTAACCACAGGTCTTGATGATTTAGATAAATCTATCAGTGGCTTGCATCATTCTGATTTACTGATTATTGCTGGCCGTCCCGGCATGGGAAAAACTACTGTTGCGATGAATATTGCATTCAACGCTGCAAACGCTATATTTAACAAACGCGCAAATGATAAATATCATGGCGCAGTCGTATTTTTCAGTCTTGAAATGTCAAACCAACAATTGGCGGCACGTATATTATCTTCCCAATCAAAAATTCCTGCGGCACGTATGCGCGATGGTAATTTAACTGATGAAGACATTATGAAAATGTCCGAATATGCCAATGCATTATCAAAATTGCCGTTGGTTATTGATGACACCGCAAATATGTCTGTGGCTATGATAAAAACACGTGCGCGCAGAATTGCCCGTCAATCTGGTGGCATTGCTTTAATCGTTATCGATTATTTACAGTTGATGACTTCGCCTGGGGGCAAACACAATGACAATCGTGTCCAGGAATTATCTGAAATAACTCGCGGATTGAAAATCTTGGCAAAAGAGTTAGATGTCCCTGTGATTGCGCTATCACAATTATCACGTAGTGTCGAACAACGCGATGATAAACGCCCTGTGTTATCAGATTTACGTGAATCCGGTTCTATTGAGCAAGACGCAGATATTGTTATGTTCACATACCGCGAAGAATATTACTTAAGCGGACGTTCACCCGAACAACGATTGTCAGGTAATGCATCTGAAAATGCGACCCAGCATTGGCAAAATCGTCTGGACAACGCCAGAAACAAGGCTGATTTAATCATCGCAAAAAACCGTCATGGAAAACCAGAGACTGTGCATTTAAGTTTCTTTGGCGAATACTATTTGTTTGATAATCTTAACCAATTTGGTCCACAACCTGCAACTGATGGATTTGATGCCCAGTATCAACAACAAAACGTTAATGATACTTCTGTGGTTCCAGATGTTATTGATGCACCAGATGATTTTATTTAATAATTTTTCCTTGCTAATTGTCTAAAAATTGACTATTATTTTGTCAAAGTACTTTAAGGAGTTTATTATGGCCCAAGAAGAAATCATTTTCCCAAATAACATTCGTAATATTCGTGCATCCAAAGGAATGCGCATGACTGAATTAGCAAGACGCGCAAACTTATCTTTGTCTGCTGTATCAAAAATTGAAAAAGGCGTCCGTCGTCTTAATCAAAAGCAATTGTTAAATGTGTGCTCTATTTTGGGTTGTAAATTATCTGACTTGTTCATACACGAAACGGATAAGTATGCGGATAAATGGCAAAACGAAATCAAACGCCGTTTAACAGATAACGAAGATAGCGGTCTGAAAGTATTTGGCAGTGGTCTGCGTAAAATCCGTCAACGTGCAGATAAAACTATTGCAGAAACTGCAAAGGCAGCAAATATGACTCTGTCTGTTTATCATAAACTGGAAGTTGGTCAACGTGAAGTTTATGAAAATGAAATTGAGCCTTTGGCAAATGTTTTTGGTTATACTGCATCTCAATTGTTTGATGAAATTGCCAGATTGTATAATTCTGGAGAATTAAACAAACAAATGAACAAAGTTAAGGAACGCGTCAAAGCGGTTTTAGAACCATGCAATCCTGCATCTGGCTTGAACATGAATTGCGGTTTATATGGTGCACAATTATATGATAACGCACGCAAAAAATTGGTTCCTGTGTTCGGCACCCCATCTGAAAAATCTATTAAATTCAAGAAATCTGATGAAAATATGATTGTTGCCCCAGTTTCACTGGAAGGTTGTTGTTGTGTTTACGCAATAGAACCTAATTCTAAACGTCTGGGTGGTTTTATACCCGAAAACTCTTATGTATTTGCAGATGCCAGTGTCACTCCTGCTGTTGGTGATTTAGCTGTGATTGTGGATGCTGATTTTTGTTCTTTGACTGAAAATGATACTGTTTCTGCACAAATAGCAGTTGTTCGCAAAGATTCATCTGGAAAATTGTATGGCCATATTTCAAATCCGGATGAAAAGGTGACAGGCAAGACTATGCACAAGGTTATAATGGTTTTGATGAAATAACCACATCCTGTAAAAGAGGGAGAGATAAATGCAACAACATACGTTAGTGACTGCCCAAAGATTACTGAATCTGTATCGCCAAGAACATGTCATAGAAGGCGGTTGGGCGGCTGTCAACGAAGTGTTTTTGCGCGAATCCAATGATGAAAATGTTATTACCGCTTTGGCTTCTCTGCCGACTGGCGCAAAACTGGTTAAACATATTGAAAATCTGCGTAGCGGTAAAACACCTATGGATTCTATAGCAGTTGATTTATTACCATACGGTGGATTGATGTTTGGTCATGAAACAGAAACATCTTTGACGCCAGATGAAATCAATCAACTACAAATTGCTTTAGATAATTTCGAAACAACTCCCGAAGGGTTAAGCAAAATCAATCAACTGCCTTTTGTAAAAAAGTTCGGACATGATTGGATTGATAATATAAAACCTATGTTGGCAAACAATAATGAACTGCTGACAAAATGGGATTTGGTTTCACGTACTGACAGGGCATATCGCGCTTGGGATACCGCAAAACAGATAACATCAGAGCCTTTGACAGAACGTAGTCGCGCCCAGATTCAAGCAGATATGCTTGAATTCGAAACTTACCTGCCCATGTTCGGCGAAGCAGGTAAAGAACTCCTGACCAAATTACGTACATTTATGTCAATTATCTGATATATCTTGGTCTGTTTTGTATATTGTATCTTTGGTGTGTGGTGTACCTATGTAAATCATTGTTCCGTTTGGCGATAAAATAAAATCCAATTCACGTAATCTTTCTCTTAAATTATCGCGTTTCTGCTGAGTATTACAAGTATTTGGCACTTCCACATCATCACATATTATCAAATCAGAACGCATACCTGTTATATTTCCAGAGATTCCTTGGCATATAACAGATGGTTCTCGGATTCCTATGGGACGTTTAATTGTAATTTTATGTGTACCCCACTCTTTTTTTACATCAGGGAGAATATCTTTACACCAAGGATGATTTTCCAAAATATTGCGAATATGTGCCACCATACGCGATGCTAAACTTGATTCTGCAGATAGTATCAATATTCTTGTTTCTGGTCTGTGATATAAAACACAAGCAGCAAATATCCCAACAACCGTAGATTTACCAGAATGTCGAAAAGCGTTTAACAGCCCCCGATGTGGTTCATTATTTAATACATCAATCAAAAAATCCATTATCTTTCGATGATGTTTTGGGGTCTGAAATCCCAATACATTATTCCACGTGTCCAGAAAACCATATGCTGCCGTAATCGCGACCGATTGCATCATTCGCCTAGCCTGCTATTTTATCTATTTTTGCCAACCAACTTTTTAATAAGTTTGGCCTTTTGACTTTCAGATTATTTATTTTATCCAAATTATTTTTACTTTTTGCATCATAAGATTCTGCTGTTTCTGAACGCAGACGTTTTAATACTGCATTTTCAGAAAAACTGGTACCCGAATTACCAGACGCACCATATACAGCACGTTGTTGCGCCAAAACCTTTTTTATTAAATTATTTTTTGCTTTTTCGTCTTCTGCCATTGTCGCTAAAATTTTTTGACGTTCGTTTTCAACGTTTTTCTTAGATTCTTTGTAATCTAACACTTTTGTCACATCTGACACTAACTGTCCCATGCTAAACTCTCCTTTGGATTAAATTGAAAATTATATTGAATACCATCCGTCAACACTGATAGATAGTATAGTTGCCGGTAATTGTTCACTACTTGATAAAGACCACAAAGCCTTCATCGTCTCGTTTTGGGTTCCCAACATATTTACGGATAAATCTCCACTATATCCAGGATTATCGTCTGTATAAACAACATTAGGTATTTCAATACGTTGTTCATTTATAAACATTGTTTTTGTATTCATTACACGCAAATATACTTTGTGAATACGGATTTTCTTTGGACAATGCCCATTTACTATCATTGGGAATGCGGATATTCGATACGAAAAATCGTATGTTCCTGCATCTGACAAGCAAGTTTCGTCAAATTTTTCCAATGAATATGTACCATTTCTACTCACTATCACATATACAACATCATCAAAAACACAAACATATTTGAATTCACCGTCTGTGGTGTATGTCCCCCACGCAGAAATATCTGTTCCTGAATATTTATTTAATACCGCCATAATGCCATTATCCATAACAACAAATAACCGATGTTTTTGCTGACTATATGCAATACTGATTGGGTTATTCATCAAATGTTTAGACAAAGCACACAAATCTGTTGCATTATAATTTTCGCCCAAAGCATCTAAATCTAGTTCGCGTATATCTTTACCAGATTTTGCAATGAACACTGTGCTGCCTTCTATTTGTTGTGGCGGTAAATATATATCTGCATTACTTCCTACAGAAGTATGTTGTTTAATGGATACAGAAGATGGGGTCAATGGTGAACTGGATATAGCCCATTCACCTAATGATGTCAAAATTTGTAATTTATCACTGCTGACAACTGTGCAAATTTGATGATGTTGCGCAGATAACAAAGATGTATAAATTGCATCGTCATCTAAACCTGTTCCCGTATCAAAATTATAATGATCGCCAGTCTTGGACATCCATATTCCATTTGGGGCCGATGGGGTTCCTGCGAAAATCAGTCGATTTTGATGAAATGATACACATGCTGGCCAACCGCGTTTATCAGAAAAAACACATTCATACCAATCATAAACCGGGTCATTTGGAAGTGTATAACCACCATTAGTATAAACCGTAGCAACACGAGCACTCTGAACACTCTGGACAATCCATTGTTTTGATAGTGCCAATAAAACTTGACCTACAGATGCATCTGTAAAAAAATCTGCACTTGTGGTGAATACCGCGTGACTGTTATCAATATCACTATGACTGATTGTAATTGACATACCTTCTGTATCTTCAAATCGTGTAAACGGCATATTGGCACTGGCATCTGAATTGGCCTTGAAAACAAATGCAGCGATATTAAAATTGTTTTCTGTCCTGGTTAATACGCGTGGCTTGTAATTTGGGTGAACAAAAAATAATTTGTTAAATCGCTGTGCATATTGCAACTTCTTGAAATCAGATATTCCCCATGGGGCTGGTAAAGATTTTATTTTTACATCGTTACTGTATATATCTATCGCTAAATTACGAACCAAAACCAGATATTTTTCTGTATCGTTAACAACAAAAGGAATCAAAATTGATTCGCCAGATATTGTTTTGACGGATTTCAGTCCAGGTCTGCGTTTCAATCCACCAGATTGTAACACATCCATATTTTCTAGTTTTGTCAGTCCATGCACATTGTGTGTCGCATAAAACTCTGGCGATACTTCTCCGCAAGAAAACATATTTTGTGTGCTAAGAAAGTTTCCCATATTAAATCCTTTTGATTAAAATCTGGAAGTTATCAAAGAAAAATTATCAATATTTGTTTGATTTGATGTTGTGCTGTCTATGAATTTTGCAGATTGATATTCTGATTCATACAAAGCCATCATCATATTGAATATATTTGTATCGCCAATCAAAGGGATACTGAATTCCACTGCTAATTTTGTTGCGACCAATGTTGCAAAATAGCCAGGGAAAGATTCTGGTTCTGTGCGGACAATTGCTATAATCTCTGTTGTTTCTGATGACTTTATGATTTTATTACCAATAATTTTACCATCACATTTAATAATTCTTAAGACATTAGATGGAATAATAAAATCTCCATCAGCATTTTTATTCAACACTATCGATTGGGTTGCAAATCGCCATGGGAACATAGATAACAAAGTATCCACTGTGGAATCAAACAAAGTTCTGGCTAATTGCGCTTTGACAGACTCTTCGTGCAAAGATTGAATTGGCGTTTCGCCTAATTTCAACAATGCCATAGAACATAAATCTATTTTCGTAAACATTTTTCTACCTATTTAATATAAAACGGGCCGATTATCGACCCGTTATAAATTATTCTGTTGCAATTTTATTAAGACAACGAAGCAACTGTGACAACACCATCTGAAACAGCGATAGATTTCATTGTTGTTCCATTAGAACCATTGATTAAAATAATATCGCCAGTATTCATCAAACTGTTCACGCTGGAAAAGTATCCAGATGCAGTGATTGTCGCCAATGTTTCATTTGCTTTGTAATGCCACAGAGTAAAACCATTTGCATACGCAATTACAGATAAGTTTTTGTTTTGAAATGCCATTTGATTTTCCTTTTGGTTATATGTTAAGCAGCATCATCGTCACATTTAATACGGACAATTCCTTCTGCATCAATCAATACAGCACCCTGGGACATGCTGTTGCTGATAAAGTGTGCAGCACGTTCACCATGCCATGTAATATCTGTTTTAACTTCTTGACCACATGCATGACCAATGCTGGATGCGTGATATATAAAGCAATCACGATCATCACCGCTTGCCAAAGGTAGCGCGTTGCACAAAATCCAATTCACACCCAACCATTTTCTGGATTCACAGCCGTCGATTAATGGTGTAGAACCGCCAACATAGTCAGCAGAAACAAATTCATCCAAAGCCAACAATTCATTCCATTGATGAACACCAACAACTGCATATCTGCGACCATCATCTGGAACATCGTTTGTATTCAGTTTTTCAATTGCTGACATTATCAATGCTTTGGTTAAGCCCGTAGAATAATCACCAACGTATTGAGTTGCTGTATTCATCGCTGCAATAATTAATTCATCTGTTTTGCGGCCCAAAGCATATGCACCAGCAGACGCAACAACACGACGTTCATCAACATTTGTCTTCAACTCATCCAATGCATCAATCCAATCGCCCGCATAGTAATCTTGCAATGTGCATTCTACTGGTGTGTGATTCAGATTCATAACCGGCACAATACCATGACGAGATTTTGTGCTGGCGATACCTTTTCCAACTTTCTGAAAAGTTGTTGATGTTCCAACAACCCCAGTTTTACTGCGAATTGTGGAGCGCAATTTTGTGCCCATTTGTTGATAAGCCAAATGAACATCTGCTTCAAATTGTTTTATAAACACTTGATCTACAGACATAGACATATAAAATCCTTTTGTTTAAGTTTATGTTTGCCCAATTGGGCGACAATAAAATCTTGATTGATGGTTATGCAAATAAATTGCGCCAAACAAACAAAATAAAACGGGTCCACAAACGGATTATCCAATAAAAAATTCAGTTAGACACGAAATCTAACTGAATAATTCATCATAAAAAAATCCCCGAAACCTACATTTTCGGGGATAAAATAACATTACGCACATACATGCGTTGATTCATTATTTTTTCTTTGCAACTTTTTTAACAGCCTTTTTTGCAGGTGCTTTTTTAGCAACTACTTTTTTTGCAGCTGGTTTTTTAGCAGCAACTTTTTTAACTGCTACTTTTTTTGCAGCTGGTTTTGCAGCTGTGCATTTTTTCTTAGAACCAAAGAACATAATTCTCTCCTTTTAAGTTTTTGGATAGAACAAAATTATTTTGTTCTTAATTTATATTTTATATGAATAAAATAAAATAGTAAAGAATAAAAATCATTTTTGTGAATATAATTTCTTGAAACCATTTTCTATTTTTCTTACATACTCTTCATCATGATCACGCCAATATTTTGGATCACGCATCATCGTTCTTAAATCATCATCAGTAAGATTTTCTGTTGCATTTTTATTCATCAAAACTTCTGGTTCTAAAGATTGCATCATCTTGTATATCCCTTGGATTCCCTGGGGTGTAGAGCATAATGCATCAAATGCATCAGCCGGCAAAAACTTTTCACCGAATGCATTTATTGCTTTCATTGCTTCATTCATTTTTTCTGTTCCACCAAAAAAATTTTTCAATTCATTTATTGCATTTGTTTGTGTTTGTAATGCAAATAAATTATTTATTGTTGGTTGTAAAAATTCTTCAGCGATGTTATAAATTTGTTCAACTTGTTTAGAAGTCAATCCAATTTCATGAAATTTTTCGCGAACCGATTCGTCATCAAGTAATGAATTGGTTGGATATTCAGATGCATTATCAGGCACACCAATTGCATGATTAAATTTTTGTTTTGTTGTGTCATCACTGTTTTCATTTGGCACAGAAACCATTGTTCCCATCTTCTTTTCCAGTTCACAATATGATTTAACCAAAGCAGATGTATTTAATTCACCGTTTTCATCAAGAAATTTTTCTGGTATCTGTTCCATTATTTTTTCCTTTGTGTTGAAGATTCTTGTTTCAGAAAGTAAATACCGCCCAACGTGAAAATCGTTTGCAATGTTGTAAATATATCGCCTTCGCCTATTAAATAGGCACCAATTGCAGACATTATGCCAACCGCAGAAATCACGTATGTTTTACGTCCTGCTAAATATCCGCCTTTGATTATTTTATTCATATTGAAATCCTTTTTATATCAAAGATAAAACAGAACATCATCAAACTCTGCAATATAACCACGTGAAACAGCCCATTGTGGCATCACATCTGAATGATGAAAATTTGTTGCACCAAAAACACAATCGCGTAAATGACCATGCATCATTTTTTGCACGACACGTAAACACATTTGAAACTTTCTGTCCGTCACTGGAACATTCAGATATTCATGACGCGCAGATGTTTCGTTCAGCGATTCAAATAAATCTGAATCGTTTGCTATATCTTCAAACGATTTATTATATTTAATATGAATATTATAAATCATTGAAGCCATTGCTTCTGTGATTTGCAAAGATGACGCCAATGTTTCCGCATAAACTATGCGTGCCAATTTATATAATACAGATTTTGTATTATCTGGGTTTTCAATCAATGTTAGTTGCATGTTTGACCTGTTTTAGTTGAAAAAAGCCCATACATAAAAATGCATGGGCACAAATAAAGAATAAAAAAATCCGCACAACGCGGACAATATTTCTATTCTTGATGCTTTATATAATATCACAAATTGACATAAAAGTCAAGACAATTAAACAAAGATTTCATCGCCATAGGTTAAAATATATTTCTCGCCACAGCGCAAAACCAATGCACCACTTTCGTTCAAGCCTATTAATTCTGCGACTTTGCCCTGATATTTTATCGTTTTGTTTATAGCCATCGCCATATTCATCCAATGTGCGCGAACAATCGCAAAATCTGCATCGCGCCATTTATTTATTTTCTTTATCAAAATATTCAGCACATCTTGGACAGATACATTTACATAATCATTTACTTTGGTCGTTTTATATTCATTTTTGGTTGGACAACTTTCAACATTTATCCCAATACCAATAATGACAAAGTTGCCAGCATATTCAATCAAAATACCACTTATCTTTTTACCATCTATTAAAACATCATTCGGCCATTTAATTTGCGGGCTAATACCAAAATGAATCATTGTTTCAGCCACAGCCACAGCAATTGCATAAGATAACTTTGGATCGCGTTCAGATATTTTATATATAAAACTGGCATATAAATTACCAGTATTTGATACCCACTTACGCTTGTACCGACCACGCCCAGCAGTTTGAGATTCTGCAACGATAACGGTTTTATCGGATGCTTCATTCCGAACAATCAAATCAAGCGCCAAATCTTGGGTGCTGGATATTTTTCCGAAAGACATCAGTTTATAACCGTCCAATTTTATATTTCCCATTTTCGTTTATTATAAAGTCATGTCCGTATTTTTTACGCAACTGATAAATCGCTGTCTCCACAGAATGTGTTGTTATATCAGGCGACATACCCAACGCAGTTTTCAATTCGCGCATTGTAATATCTGGATTTTTATACAGAAAAACTATCAATTTACGTTGCAAATTGGACAGCACTACATCTTTACCAAAAATTTTATGTATAATATCTGAATTATCAAAATGATTCAGTATAAGGGCTTGCAAATCCATAATTGAAATTGGTGTTTCAATATCGATATCGTCAAAGACAACATCTGCCAAATTTGGTGTTGCCACAACAACCATGCCCAAATCAGTGAAAATTTGGCGCCAATATTTATCAGATGTATAAACTTTTATGTTTTCTATCATACTTACACAATACCCAATAAAACGGCTTTGTGCAACATATTATTGATAATATAAAATCGATTGAGGATGATGAAAAACATAATTATATGCCTGCACATTGAAAAACATACAGGCATATTTTTATCTATCAACGTTTTGTGATGGGATGAATTTAGTAAAATCTTCCAAAGATGCACCCGTAGAAGATAAAATCTTGGAAATACTGTTTGTCGATGGCCACCTGGGTTGTCCTTCTTTTGACCACCGTTTACTTTTGTTGAATGTTGTCGGGTCCAGACCACTACATTTTGCCAAACCAGAACACGACATATTATGTTCAATAGCAAATTTTTCTATTGCGCTCCACACATCTTCATGCGTCATGACTATTCTCCTATTTTTCTTTAGTTTTCCAATCCAACAATCTAATAATAATTGATTTTGCGAATAAATTCAATCTGCATATACTGGTTTGTTTTCCTGTGAAAAATACCCCAAAATGAAAATACCAAACTTTTTTTTGACAAACCACTTGACAAACCCTTATTTGTGTATTATATTTCGATTCGTTAAAGGAAGCAATTCCATTAACCAGACACAAAATGTCTGTTGGGGCCCAGGGTTTTCAGACTCCCTCCTACATTCTCTCTCCTCTGGACTTTGGGCCCAAAATCAGTTTAGGATGCCTATTTCTTTTTCTCCTTTCCTTCCTTTCAAGGCATCCGGAAAATACCGCTGGAAACAGCGGTATTTTTTTATATTGTTTTAAATGTACAGAACGTATCTTTTTTCACCGTGTTTTCGCAGGTTATTGCTAAAAATGCTTGTTTTTTATTTATTTTGTGTAATTCTGACATTAAGAACCTTGATATTTATAAAAAAACAAATAAAAGAGTATAAAAATGAGTATAAGAAAACCAAATTTAGCAGAGGTTTATCTATTTAGTGCGCTTACCTTATTTGTAATATGCCCGGGAATAGCAGTCCCATACCTATATAAAAAAAGACAAGAAGCCATGGACCAATGCTACAGTTACGGCTATGATAACCACGAATTCATTGACGGTAAATGTTATCAAGTGACCAGACTAGGATACATATCCAAAGAAAACTGTGCAGAGATAATATATCCTACGGCATATGAACGTGGTAAATGCTATATACTAATAAAAAAAGTAAAAACTGGGCAACATACAAGATAAATATTTATTATTATTTATCAAACACACCAAATATTTCCCAATGTGCAGAGCCGACAAACTGATCCACAGGTATCGCAACAGTCATTATATATCCGCCTTTTTCCAATATCTGTTTATCACGTATAAATGTGTTTGGATTACACGATACATATATTATACGATTCACATTTGATTTTGATAATTCTTTGACCTGCTCGGCTGCACCTGCACGTGGCGGATCCATAATAACAACATCATACTGATTCAGATTCTTTGCACTTAATGGTTTCTTGAACAAATCACGCTTTACCCCATTACCAACGATATCAAAACCTGTTGCATTTGTCACAAATGTAAAATTACCCAAACCGCAAAACAAATCAGCAACTTTCTTTGCGTTATCCGTATGTCTAACAACCAAATCACGCAGAGCCTGTTCTGTTTCCACAGTTGGCTGAAGAAAAGCACCAGGCATATAATTTATAATTTTATCATTAAATTTAATTTCAGGGTTTGCGTATTTTCTGATTTCTTTATCATTCCACATGACACGTATTATTGATGCCGGTAATTTTTCAACCGCATTTCTGAAATCTGTTCCAAAATATGGCACACCCGATGTAATTAAAACATCAATACCATTTTCACATTTTGTAATTAGAACACTGCCTGAACCAGCCCATGGTAATTTGGAAATATTCGGTAACACATCATTTATTTCATCAACAACATTTTGGCATTTGTTTATATCAACAATATCTTTGGAATGCTTTCTGAAAAAACCAAAATGTCCATCTGTAAAAGCAAAATCTGCCCTGCGACGCGTGCCAGGCTTACCCCATATTGGTGCATCTGTAAACTGAATTTGTGGCAATAAAGCTGTTTTATCTTTGCGATATTTTGCATCAGTAAAATCATACTCGCAACCACCACACAAATCAAAGAAAGGACACCGAGCCATATGCAACACCTTGAATATTAAAATCTGTCTTGATTACAATTCATTTTATAATTATTATATAAGTATTATGAAAAATACAGATAAAAAAGTTGCTTTATTCGCAGGTGCTTTATCCTTGCCATTTTTGACGCGCGACGCGTTGCGCAAAAATGGATGGGAAGTATATGTGATTGGGCTGAAAAACTTTTATGACCCAAAATTAAATCCAGATTTGGTTATTCGTCTGGGTGGTGCCGGAACCGCTGCGCGTGAATGCAAAAAGCGCGGCATTCGCAAACTGATGTTTGTTGGCGCATTGGGGCATGTGAACTTGTCAGATATACGGCCTGATTTATGGTCTTTGTCTGTATTGATAAGTGTTTGGAAAAATCAACGGGGGTATGATTCTATGGCTGTCGCATTTACAAAAGCATTGGAAAAACGTGGGTATGAGGTTGTTGCCGCCCAAGATTTGGCACCAGAATTGACATTTGAAAAACCTGGCATTCAGACAAAAATCAAGCCATCTAAATCTGATGAACACGACATTGAACGTGCGATTCAGGTATCACACACAATCGGTCGCGAAGATATCGGTGCTTCGGTCGTTGTTGACAAGCAGGTTATCGCAGTTGAAGCGGCAGAAGGTACTGCCAGAATGCTTGAACGTGTTGTTGAAATGCGCAAAAACAGAAGAAAGACAGGCGGTGTATTTGCAAAGATGACTAAACCTGGCCAAGATTTACGCATTGATATTCCTGCGATTGGTATTGATACGATAAAGGCGGTTGCCGCTGCAAAATTACATGGAATTATCGTGAACACAAAAACGTGTTTTATAATTGATAAACAGGCTGTATTAGATGCCGCAAACAAAGCAAAAATATTTATCAAAGCAATATAAAAAAAAAACCGCCAAAATGGCGGGTTTTTATTTTTACAAAACTATTATCTTCTTTTGATATCCTTGATTGTGACCTTGAACACAACATCCTTGCCTGCCAAGCGTGGAACATATTGTTGTGGAAAAGTAATATTTACATCGCGTTCTTCACCAATCTTTGCGCCAATCAATTGTTCTTCGAATCCAGGAACAAATTGACCACTTCCCAATTTTAATGGCTGGTTAAACGCGGTACCACCTTCGAATTGTTCTTCGCCTAAAAATCCAACATAATCAATTATAACAGTATCACCTTTTTTTGCGATTTTTTCACATCCTGCCAAAGCAACAACACCACACAAAGCGGCCAAAGATAAAACTTTCTTCATATCATTTTCCTTTTGTTTTTTTATTGTTTGTTATAGACACATCTGAATCCATATTCGCGCATTGTCACACCTTCTGCCTCTACCCTATAATCAAAGAAAGATGTTGGGCGCATCACTTCGAATGACGGTTCATCATAAACCTTTACAATACTTTCAGCATTACGACCACAAACGCGTTTCATTTCATAGTCTGCAACACGCGCCAATATTGTTCTGGAATCTGCGTCAACATCTGTGCCCGAAGCATTTTGTATCAAGCGCAAACGCATTTCACGAACATCGGTGTCCCCCAACAAGATTTCAACACGAACCATCGTCCCCTTGTATTCCTGCCATCTGGTTTCTTTGCGTGCAGTATCCCAATGATTTGATGCCGCTTCGCGTTCAGCCATAGTGCGTGGACGATACGAATCGATTTCTGCAAATTCATTTTTATCAGAAATATATTCGTTTGTGCGTTCGCTGTATGCCAAGCCACCAGAATCATCGCCATAATATTCGCGATTCCCAGAACCACAAGCCCCTAAAACCAAGGTTAAACCCAAAAGACAAAGTATAGATTTTTTCATTTTTCTTTCTCTCTTTTTTTTCATTTTATCAAATAAAGCATTTTGATTCAAGCAACGATTTATGATAAAATAGTGTTTATGGGAAATGTAGTTCTGGAATCTTTATTGAAACCATTGGAAGATTTTTATACTCCGTCTTTCGTGGAAGAAATCGCTATAAACCACGCTGGCGAAGTATGGATGCGTCTGCATGGTGCGCGCGTTCCATGGGTGGCGTATAATTCAGATATTTTATCAAAACAGTATCTGGTTGATTTGATTCATACTGTTGCAAACATTTACGAACGCCCGTTTGATCCGATTCGCGGTATGCCTGTGGTTTATGCTACGCTACCTGGCAATCATCGTTTTTCTGCGATTGCAGGTCCAAATGTTCAATATGACGAACGCGATGTGACTGGCGGTGTCGCGCTGAATATTCGCGGTGGTGGCGCGCCTGATGTTGATTTTAAGAATTATCATTTGGAAAAGGGCAAGAAGTTATTAAAGGTTAAACCCCGTAAATCGATTCGCCCAGACGACCCATACGACAGATTGATGTCTGCAATTAATGACGGCAGTCCTATTTTAATAAGCGGTGCAACTGCAACCGGAAAAACAACATTCCTGAATCATATGTTGACGCTTATCGACCAGAACAGTCGTGTTATTACTGTGGAAGACGCGCGCGAAATAAATGTTCCACAGAAAAATCGTGTGCATTTTGTATTATCCAGAACAGAACAAACAAACGATTTCAATTATGCCAGATTACTGGATTTGGTCGTTCGTATGACCCCAGACGTTATTATCGGTGGTGAAATATCAACAGACAATGCGTCTGTGCTGTGGGAAATGTTGGGCACAGGACACGACCATTTCTATACCACAATTCATGCAGAATCGGCAGAGGCTGCATATGCAGCATTTGCAGATCGTATTTTACACACACAACCTGCATACGACAGAACAGATTTAATCGCAGAAATGAAAAAGAAAATCCGCGTTGTTCAATTATCGCGTGATGGCGCTCTGCGCGCGGTAACCGAGGTTGTATAGTTTTTATATCAAAACTTGACATTTGGTTTGTTTGTATTATACTTTTGCCCAATAAAGTGTCACAAATCTCTTTGACAACAACAAAAAAGGAATACAAATGTCAAAAACAAAAGTAGATTTTGATAAAATA
>DBXG01000012.1:0-5777 GCA_002309215.1 Alphaproteobacteria bacterium UBA1218
ATATCTAAATCAAAAACAGATTCAATCGCTAGTGTCAGGTTTTCTGCTGTATGCAAAATATTCATGACTGCGTCATGATAAAAATTTCTGTCGATTTGCGCGCGCAAAGCCTGGGTCGCTGCACCATGTGTTGCATTTAATGTGCGCCAATGAATTCCAGATTTGTCTGCTGCAAACGGCATAACACCACCAAATGCAGCCATTTCAGCAACCATTTGTGATTTGCCAGGGCCACCAATCGATGGATTGCAAGACATCGCGCCAATATCACTTTCACGCATCGTGATTAATAACGTCTTGGCGCCACGACGTGCAGATGCAGTTGCTGCCTCTACCCCTGCGTGTCCACCACCAATAACAATCACATCATAATTTTGCATTTTTATTTAGTATTTATTTTTGCATACAAAGCCATATCTTCACGCTTGTTCAACATTTTGTTAAATGTCCAAGCACGCATAATACCTTCGCGTTCAAAACCGCATTTTTCAGCAGTTTTACAAGATGCAATATTTTCAATATTTGCAGTTATAACAATACGCTTGAAACCAATTTTAGAAAACTCTTGTTCGATTGCATGGACGGCCTCACTCATAAAACCTTGGCGTGCATATTTTGGATTTAACCAATATCCGATTTCACCACTTTCGTTTGACCAATCTATGGACATTAAAGTACAAATACCAACAAAAGAATTATCTGCACGCAAAAATAATCCGTAATTAGCATCGGTTTGTTCTTTCCATTTTTTTTCTGCGCCACGCAAGAAATCGAATTCTTGTTCAGGTTGTCTTATGTCAGCAAACGGCATAAATCTGAAATATTCACGATTTTTATCAATTATATCAAAGATTTCTTTTGCAAAATCAAAAGTCGCGACCAATGGTTTCAGATCAAGACGTGTTGTTTGTAATGTTTTGAATTCTTGTGGTTTCATAATTAAAATCTCCCCATGCCACCATTGACATGTATTGTTTGTCCGTTGATATAAGATGCTTCATCGCTTGCCAAGAATACACAAGCATTTGCAACGTCGATTGGTTCGCCAAAGCGACCCGCAGGTATTTGTGATAAATAGGTTTTCTTTAATTCATCACTTAAAACATCTGTCATTGGTGTTTTTATAAAGCCGGGCGCAATACAGTTTGCTGTGATTCCACGCGAAGCAACTTCGGCAGCAATAGATTTTGTTAATGCGATAATTCCACCCTTGGACGCAGCATAATTTGTTTGGCCAATTCCACCAACAACACCGACAATTGACGCCATGTTTATAATACGACCATATTTTTGTTTCATCATTGGCATAATTGCTGCACGACACATCTTAAATGTTGCACGCAAATTAGTATTTATAACATCGTCAAATTGTTCATCACTCATACGCATCATCAGGGTATCTTTTGTGATACCTGCATTATTGATTAAAACATCAATATGACCAGTCTGTTCAATTGTGTCATTAATCAATTTTTCACATGCACCGTCCACAGATAAATCAGAAACAATTTTGATAAAATCGTCATTAAAATCATTTTTCAATTTTTCAGAATTGCGACCAGATACAACAACAGTTGCGCCTGCGTTTTTCATTTGTCTGGCAATTTCGCCGCCAATCCCGCCGGTTGCACCTGTGATTAAAACAACTTTGTTTGTTAAGTCGAACATTTTATATCTCCAATTTATGTACGTTAATTTTGTCTGTAATGCGTGAAACCAAACCCACCAAAGCATTCCCAGGGCCGATTTCTGTTAAATCAGTTATACCCAAATCAACCATATTCAATACAGATTCGCGCCAACGAACACCATGCGTAATTTGATAAACCAATGATTCTTTGATTTCGTTTACATCAGTCATTGGTTGACATGTTTTGTTAGAAATCAAAGGAACAATTGGTGTTTTGATTTCTGTATTATCCAATGCGATTTGCATTTTCTCAGCAACGGGCGCCATCAATCTTGAATGTGGTGGCACAGATAACGGCAATTTCATTGCACGTTTTGCCCCGGCCTCTTTCGCCAGTTCCATAGCGCGTTCAATTGCAACAGTTGCACCAGATATAACAATTTGCCCATCGCAATTATCATTTGCAATATCACAAATAGCATTCGTCTGAGCTTCTGCGGTTTCACAGACTTTTTTCAATTCTTCAATATTCATACCTAAAACAACAGCCATTGCACCCTGACCTGCTGGTACAGCCTTTTGCATTTCTTCGCCACGCAGACGAACCAGTTTAATTGCATCTTCTAAAGAAAGTGCCCCGGCAACACAAAGTGCTGTATATTCGCCCAAAGAATGTCCCGCCACGTAATCAGGCTTTTTCAGATTTGCAGCACGAAACATTGCGATTGAGGTTGTCAAAATCGCAGGTTGAACATTTGCGGTCAAAGTCAAAGTTTCCATTGGGCCATTAAAAATAATGTCTGATAATTTTGTGTCCAATACAGCATCAGCCGCATCGAACACTTCGCGTGCAGCGGCATTGTTTTCATATAAATCGTGTCCCATTCCAACGGCTTGTGCGCCTTGACCTGGGAATACATACACAGATGACATAATCGTCCTTTTGTTTGTTTCGTATAAAATTATAGGAAATTAAAAGCAAAAAACAAGTTTTTATATATTCTATATATAAAACTATTTTCGCATTGAATATTCACAGCCACAATAATTCTGACGATAAAAGTCAGATTCGTGGTTTATTTCTTGGCGCAAAGATTCGTTCCATTTAATTGGTATATAGCGCACCGTCCCACAATTTTGTTCGCCTGCACAATCAACCTGGGTCTGATATTTGTGTTTTGATACACCGAATACAGAAGCAATTGCATTAAAACCGTTTTTCAGTGCATAATCGCGCGCAAAGCAAAAACGATATGCAAAACATTTGCTGCAACGTGCCCCACGTTCTGGTTCGTTTTCAAGACCTGCGATTTCTTGCTTCCACTTGTCATGGTCATAATCGCCAACGATATATTTTACACCCATTTTTTCACAGTATTTAATTTGTTCGCCTAGACGCTTTTGATATTCAGATTCTGGAAAAATATTTGGATTGAAAAACATAACAATAAAATCGTCTAGACCGCTGATTTCGCCGTTCACAAGTTGTTTTATGGCACCACACGAACATGGCGCACAGCAGGACATTAAAATCAAACGAATACCGGACATTTTAACGTGAATATTGTTCCATTATTTTTTTAACCGCAGAGTTTGCGATGTCTAAAGATTCACAATCATCTGTATAAACATAATATTTTGAATTCTCTGTCCCTTGAACTTGTGCTTGGATATTAAACACACCAGACGTTATGATAACCTCATCAATTTCACAGTGCGTGCGCTTCTTTTTTGTTTTGGAGCACTGTTCTTGATTTGTACATTTGTTGCACGATAAGTCAAATAACAAAACTTGGTGTAAATCATATATCTGAACACGATTACACATAGGTTTTCTTTTTACCGATTTTGCAATTTTCTTAATTTGTTTTCTTGTGGTATTTTGTTCTATTACTTTTTTCATTTCAATACCTGCCCTGGTTTTTTATTGTCTGTGATTTCGTAAATGCCGTCGTCATCATCAGATATATTTAATTCTGCGCCACTGCAAAGCATCCCTCTTGACTCTACCCCCGCCACAGAACGCGGTTTAATTGGTTTGTTTGTTTTTGGTATAATTGCCCCAACTGGTGCAAATACAGCCAACATATCTTTTCGGACATTTGGTGCACCACAAACAATATCTTGTTTTGTTTTGCCATCATCAATAGTCACAATATGCAAATCTTCACGACTTGGGTGATTTTTGATATCAACGATTTTTACAATTATCAATTCTGGTTTATCAGATTTATTCGAATGTTTTTCGACTAATTCTTTAACCTTGTCATCGTCAATTCTTTCGAACAAGTTTTCTGGAATTGTGAACACTGTTCCGTTTGCTATGCGGGCTTCAAATTGTTTTGGCCAAGATAAATCGTGTGTAGTCGCAAAAATATTTTGCATTTTTTCTGATGCGTTCGGAATAAACGGTGCAGATACACGCGCATAAAAATCAATCAATTGAAAACAGTTATAAAGCACGTTTTCTGCTGTATCCATCTTGCCATCTTTTACCAAAGCCCATGGTGCATTGATTGTCATATATTCATTTCCGACCGCCCACATTGAACGCAAAGCAAATATTGCGTCGCGGAATTCGCATTTTTCCAAAGCGTCAGTTAAATCTTTCAATTTTTCATCAATTTGTGTCTTTAATGTTGAATCAACTTGGGTGCCTTTTGGTACAATATTACCAAAGTTTTTATTTGATAATTTGCATACGCGTGATACAAAATTACCCAGCATACCATTTAAATCTTTATTTACAATGTCTGCAAAACGTTCAATTGTAAAATCTGTATCGTCTGTTTCTGGTGCAGAAGCCAACAAAGTATAACGCCAACAATCGCTTGGCGCGATATTTATTGCTTCGTCCAGGAATATTCCGCGCCCTTCTGATTTAGAAAATTTACCGCCAGCAAAGTTCAAGAAGTTCATAGATTTTAATAAATCTACGGTTTTCCAATTGTCGTTCATTGCCAACTCTTGTTCTGGGAAAAATACAGAATGGAACTTCACATTGTCTTTGCCCATAAATTGTGCGTAATAGCAATCTGGATTTTTCCACCAAGTTTCCCAATCTTTATTAGCAGCCTGGGAAATAGAAACATAGCCCCATGGTGCATCAAACCAGACATAGAAAACTTTGTTTTCATACCCTGGTTTATTGACAGGAATCCCCCAAGATAAATCACGCGTGATAGATGTGTCGTGTAAACCTTCGTTTGCCCAGCCTTTTGCAATAGCAGACGCGGTTTTTGACCATCTTGGCGCATGTTCAGACAACCATTTTTTCCATGCACTTTCAACCTTGGATGCCAAGAAAAATAAATTTTTTGTTGGGCGGTTTTCAATATTGCTTGACCCTGAAATTGTAGATTTTGGGTTTAACAATTCTGTCGCTTCGTATATAGAACCGCATTTATCGCATTGGTCGCCACGCGCTTTGTCATAACCGCATTTGGGGCATGTTCCGACCAATTGTCTGTCTGTTAAAAATGTATTATCATCAATCGAAAAAGGTTGTACAGTTTCGCGTTCTTCGATTAAACCTTGTTCGTCAAGACGTGTGAATAAATCCTGGACCAGTTTTTCTTGTAAATCTGTGTGTGTGCGGCCATATAAATCAAAAGACAAATTGAAATCTGATACTGCGCGCAAATGCTTTTCATAATATTTATCATTGTATTCTTTGACAGGCATTTTTTCTTTGGCAGCACCAATAATAGCAGGTGTTCCATGTTCGTCTGCACCACAAACATACAATACATCACGACCCATAGCGCGACAAAATCTGGCATATACATCACTTGGTAGCCAGCAACCAACCAAATGCCCCAAGTGCAATTCGCCGTTTACATAAGGTAATGCAGATGTAATTAAGTATTTTTGTGCCATTTGTCGTGTCCTTTTTTATAAATAAACGCCCAAAACGGGCGCTATCAATTCCCGTAATGTTTTTGATAAAGATTATTTATACATTCGCATTTTATATTATTCTAATGTTTTTGTCCGCCTTCGTTAAAACTACGGCGGGACACCCACTTTTCTTAATTGTGTGCTGCGCACGCAATAACGAAAACTGGTGGTGGACGGTATTGGGCTCGAACCAACGACCTCTACGATGTCAACGTAACGCTCTAGCCAACTGAGCTAACCGTCCAAA
>DBXG01000012.1:5823-10691 GCA_002309215.1 Alphaproteobacteria bacterium UBA1218
AATGTTATCTATAAAACTCTTTTTTGATTTTACTGATAATTGCCTGATATTCAGAATTATTTTTTACAAAATATTGATATGTGTGACTAAACATATCAAATCCACGATGTTCATAATGAATATCCAGACCAGAATTATGAATCCTTTCTTTAATTGCACAATCTATTTTATAACATTTATCTTTTTTCTTACATGTATAACACGAAAAAAAGTCTAATGGTACACCATCTAAATCGTATATTTCATTATTGTGTGTCTTGGTCTCTGACATTATAATTTTCCTTTAATACATCGTTTGCAATACGTGTTTGTTCTTATCAATATTAGACAACATTTTACCGCTGCCACATGCAACACAAGCCATTGGGTTATCAACCAAAAATGCTGGCAAGCCAGTTGCTGCACGAATCGCGGCATCCAAACCGCGCAACAATGAACCACCACCAGTCATTGCGATACCCAAATCTGCGATATCCGCAGACAATTCAGGTGGTGTAGATTCCAATGCCAGATGAACTGTATTTACGATTTTTGCCACAGTTTGTGCCAAAGCAGACGCAATTTGGGACTCGGTCACTATTGTTTCACGTGGTGTTCCACTTAGCAAATCGCGCCCTTTTATTTTCATGCTTAATTCATGGTCTTTATCTTTTGGCATAATAGCGGTGCCGATATTCTTTTTGATTTCTTCTGCTGTATTTTCACCGATTAAAAGGTTTTTATTCTTGCGAACATATTCAATAATATCTTCGTCCATTTGGTCGCCAGCAGTTCGAACAGCATTAGAATATACAATTCCGCCAAGCGACATAACTGCAACTTCTGTTGTTCCGCCACCAATATCCAAAACCATAGACCCCATAGGTTTATCCACAGGCAGACCTGCACCAATAGCGGCCGCAGTTGATTCTTCAACAATATAAACCTTGCGTGCACCAGCTGCATCGGCTGCTTCTTGAATAGCACGACGTTCAACCTGGGTTGCACAGGACGGTACACATATAATAATCAAAGGCGCAGCCAATGGATTTTTTTGGTGTACTTTGCGAATAAAGTATTTAATCATTTCTTCGGCAACGTCATAGTCTGCGATAACGCCATCGCGTAATGGGCGAACGGCAGTAATAGAGCCGGGTGTGCGACCAAACATTTGTTTAGCTTCTGCCCCCACGGCCAAGATTTCTTTGCGTCCCAACAATCTGTTTTCAGCAACAGCCACCACAGACGGTTCATTCAGGACAATTCCGCGCCCTTTGACGTAAATCAAAGTGTTCGCTGTCCCCAAATCAATAGCCATATCTGCCGAGAAAAATTTCAATAACCAATTATACATGCGGTCTTCCTTTGGTCTGTTTTTTCGCATTATAGACCAGACATTATAAAAATCAAGTGTCCATGATAATTTTTGCTTTTTTATTTGCAAATCTGTATATTTTGGTATTATTAGAACCATGAAACGTGAAACCATACGCAATCATCGTGATTTTTTGACTGCGCGCGAAGACCCAACGGTGTTCGCCGATTGTTTTGTTGCCAAGGCAAAATCTGCAAAGTTTACAGATGATGCGCGGTTTGGTTTGGTTGCGACTAAAAAAACTTTCAGGTTGGCTGTGCACAGAAATCGTGCAAAGCGTTTGTTGCGTGATTGGATTGCTTTTAATGAAGGTTTAATGTTGCCTGATATGGATTATATTTTCATTGCGCGTTCCCCTATCTTAAACTGTAATCGTCAAGATGGGCGCGCCCAAATGTCAAAGGCATTAAAGAAAATAGCCAAGATTAAAAATGGAAAATAAAAGCGACATATTTACCCGTATTGGTGTTTGTTTTGTGCGCACATATCAAATGTGTATTTCGCCTTTTATTGGCGGACGCGCGGGGTGCAGATTTACGCCAACTTGCAGCGAATATACACGTCAGGCCATATTGAAATATGGTTTGTTGCGTGGAACAATTATGGGAATAAGACGTATATCCCGTTGTCGGCCTGGGGGCGGATGCGGTTTCGACCCTGTTCCTTGACATAAGAAATCATTGTGGTAAAATTAGTACAATATAAAACATAAATAAAAAGGATTTTTAATTATGACATCTTTTCGTGCAACAGTTGAAAATATGTCCAAATTGATGGATGAAATGGGCATAACAGAACTGGATATAGAACGACAATTATTGCTGGGGTTATACCGCAAACATATTCATTTATCTAAACAACAGGCTGTGGCTGCACCTGTCGGGTTTGTTTCATCACAACAGAAAAATGACCAAAACGACAAAATATCTGGTCATGTTGTGAAATCGCCTATGGTCGGTGTTGTTTACTTGGCGCCAGAACCCGGTGCAAAGCATTTTGTAGAAGTTGGCGACAGTGTCAAAGTTGGCGATACCATTGCATTGGTTGAGGCTATGAAGACATTTAATCCAATTAAATCTGACGTTGATGGCGTGGTCAAAGACATTTTGGTATCGGACAGCGCTGCTGTTGAATTTGATTCACCAATCGCAGTAATAGAATAGGTTTCACATGCCACAAATAAAGAAAGTTTTAATCGCTAATCGTGGTGAAATTGCACTGCGTGTAATTCGTGCGTGTCGTGATATGGGTATTCGAACTGTTGCTGTATATTCTACAGCGGACAGGGATGCTATGCATGTTAAACTGGCTGATGAATCTGTATGTATTGGCCCCGATCAATCGTCTGAATCTTATTTGAATGAATCTGCTATTTTAACGGCTGCTTTGTTGGCAAACGCAGACGCAATTCATCCTGGTTATGGTTTTTTGTCTGAACGTGCAGACTTTGTTGAAAAAGTTGAACAGCATGGTTTAATTTGGATTGGCCCCAGTGCAGATATGATTCGTCAAATGGGGGACAAGGTTAATGCAAAGCAAACCGCAATAAAATGCGGATTACCTGTGGTTCCTGGGTCTGATGGTGCAATAAAAACAATCGAAGACGCTATCGTTTGGGCAGATAAAATCGGATATCCAGTAATGATAAAAGCCGCTGCTGGTGGCGGTGGTCGTGGTATGCGCGCTGCAAATAATGAGGTTGAATTACGCGAAGCGTTTCCGTTAACCAAGGCTGAGGCTAAATCTGCATTTGGTGATGATACTTTGTACATGGAAAAGCTGTTATTGCATCCACGTCATATCGAATTTCAAGTTTTGGGCGATAAACATGGTAATGTTGTGATTTTTGGTGAACGCGATTGTTCTTTGCAACGCAAAAATCAAAAAGTTATGGAAGAATGCCCTGCTGCTGTGCTGACACAAAAACAGCGCGATGATATGATCGAAATTTGCAAAACAGCAGCCAAGAAAATGGGTTATACAAATGCTGGTACTTTTGAGTTTATGTTTGAAGACGGCAAGTTTTATTTCTTGGAAATGAACACCAGATTACAAGTGGAACACCCTGTGACTGAAATGGTTTATGGTGTTGATTTGGTTCGTGAACAAATCAGAATTGCCGCGGGTGAAAAGTTGGGTTATACACAATCTAATATTGTTCCGCATGGTCATGCTATTGAATTTCGTATAAATGCAGAAGACCCAGAAACATTTATACCAAACCCTGGTAAAATCACATTGTATGCACCGTCTGGTGGTTTGGGTGTTCGTGTAGATTCTGCTGTATACAGCGGATATACTATACCACCAACATACGATTCAATGATTGCAAAATTGATTGTTCATGCACAATCCAGAACTGCGTGTATTATGCGTGCAGAACGTGCGCTGGACGAATTTGTTATTGAAGGTATCAAAACAACAATACCTTTGCAAAAACGTTTGTTAAATAATTCAGATGTTCGTCAGTTGAAAACAGATAATCATTGGTTGGAACACTTTTTAGCAGAAAATAAAACAGAAGAACAATCACAAGCAAATCAAGAAGAATAAAAAATACCGCCCGTTTTGGCGGTATTTTTAACACGTTTATTGATTTCTTTTCTTTCTGAATTCGTCCAAAGAAACAACCCTTTTATCATCTGGCACAGTATTTGGTTTTTCGTCCAGTGGTAATTCTATATCGGTATTTGTGTTCGCGGTGGACGGTTGTTTTGGGTGGAAAGACAGCATAAACTCGGTTGACGGGTCTTTGAATTCAACCAATGCAGAAAATGGAACACGAATAAAAAACGGACGACCATCAAATGTCAATTGAACACCAAATTCTTTGTCTGATACATTCAGATTATTAAAAGAATACTGTAAAACAATTGTCATTATATCAGGATACCGCATACGCAGAAAGTCAGGCAATACAACACCAGGATCACGTGTTTTAAATGTTATAAAAAATCCTGCATCATCACCCAGGCCGTTAAATTGTGCGTAAATCAGCGCTTCGCGAACAACTGATTTTAATGCGTCATCTAATAATTTTTGATAATCTATCTTATGCATTTGTTTTCTCCGCTAATACTATATTACTAATACAGCCATCTTGGCAAGTGACAAATACAGCGTTCGGAATATTTTGGAATACATTTATGTCCAGCCCTGTCGCCCAAACCTGAGCATTTGAATCATTTAGTTCCTGAAACAACCTTAATCTTGCTTCGTTATCCAGGTGTGCGGCCGCTTCGTCCAATAATATCAAAGGTTCTTGACCTGTTTTTATATGAATCAATTTGGCATGTGCCAAAATCAAATCAATCAATATAGATTTTTGCTGACCGGTGCTGGTTATATTTGCGGGCAGGTTTAATTTTTTATTAAAAACCCCAAAATCTGATTTGTGTACACCGTCTATGACCATTTTATCACCAGTCAATTCACGATTTTTTGTCAGATAATCGAAATAAATATTTTCTGCGGTTGTCGCGGTATTTTCAATAATCAATCTTTCCACCATGCC
>DBXG01000022.1 GCA_002309215.1 Alphaproteobacteria bacterium UBA1218
AAGACTTATATGCAGTTGCAAGTTGTGACAACATCTTAATATCTTTCCCAAACAACAACAAATCACGCATAAAATCAACTCGTGAATTGCACGGTAAAATTATTTGATTTTATTCCTGAATACCTTTAAGATATGTGCATGGAAATACGCAGAAATATACTTTTGTTTAAATTATATTATTTGTTTTCGGCAGTGTGGCCGTTGGCGGCGTTGGCTATTGTGTTTTTTCAGAAAATAACCGGTTCGTATGCTTTCGCATTGGGTGTATTTTCAATTGTGAATATAGTACAAAGTATTGCGGAGGTTCCAACAGGTGTCATTTCTGATAAAATCGGGCGCAAAAAGACCATGGCTTTATCGTCTGTTTTGACAGCTTTGGCATACATAATATTTGCTTTGGCGGGCACTTTTGCATACAAATATTTATTGATTTTGGGTGCTGTAATATGGGCAATTGCTGATGCGTTTGCATCAGGAACAGATGATGCATTAATGTATGAGACTATGGAAGAATTACGCAAGGCAGATAAATACGATATAATATATGCGCGCAGTAAAACCTTTGATCAAATTGGGATGGGAATGGGGGCATTGATTGCTGCAATTGTGACATATTTTTATTCATTAAATGTTTTAGCATGGGTTTCTGTGGCTTTCAGTATTATACCAATATTTGTTTGTTTGCGTTTTGTGGAACCCAAAAAACATACTGTGGAAGATTGTGCATCTGTGAAACATTTTATGTCTGCAATCAAAGCCTTTGTGCAAAACAAAAAGTTACGTATATTGGCAACAATACAAATGTTAAATCGTGGTATCAGTTTTTCTGGTCATCAGTTTGAAGCGGCATATTTTAATATGCTGATACCAACTTGGGCGGTAAATATAGCACGTTTGGTGAAACAAACTTGCGGAACAATAAGTTTTGCAATTGCTCCATATTTTCGCAAATTTGGTTTTTACAGAATTTTAATTGCTTCTAGTGTTGGTATGACGATAATCAAAGGAACTGCGGTTATCTTGAATAATTTTGCGACGCCTTTTATACAATCTTGTGTGAATCTTTTGTGGGGAACGTCATCTACTGCTGAATCTGCATTGTTGCAACAAGAATTGTCATCAAAACAGCGCGCAACAATGGGATCAATCGTTTCTCTGTTGGGGGGAATATTATCAGCCGTAATTTATTGGTTGGTTGGTTTTGTTGCAGACGTTTCATCTGTTTATTTCGCAATTATTATGCTGATTTGTAGTAATTTGTTCATCAGTGCTGGTTATTATTGGATGTTAAAAAAGTATAAATGATATTATTAAAAATCCCTTAACATCTTTTTCCAAACGATAATGAATTGCACAGTATGTTTTAACATTGCTTTTTTATGCGAATTGTGGTATAATCTCTGGCAATCGGACAGACGGCATTTTGCCGTCTGTTTTTTTTGTATAAACAATCAAAGGAGTTATAAATGGAACCAACTTATATATCAGCATTTCCAGGAATTGGCACAACCAGAATGTATGTTGGAAACGATGGAAATATTTATGAGTTTAGTGGTGGTAGCAGGGCATGGCGTAATAACAACCCTGGAAATCTGGAAGACGGAAAATTTGCACGTAATAATGGTGCTATTGGAACGGACGGCAGATTTGCAATATTTCCGGATACAACTACTGGTTTTGATGCTATGGCTGGTTTGTTAGCAACAAGTTCATATCAAAATCTAACAATCGAAGGTGCAATAAACAGATATGCACCATCAAACGAAAATAATGTTGAAAATTACTTGAAATCCATAGAACGACAGACTGGTTTTACGCGTTCAACACCAATGAATAATCTTTCCAAAGATAATTTGCTGAATTTAGCCAAGGCGATGACTAAACATGAAGGAAATATACCCGGCAAAAAACGTTTGGTTTCTAAGCATGAAAAATATGTTTGGACAACGGTTGGTGATGAGAGAGTTCGACCGGAACACGAAATACTGGACGGCAAAGTTAGAACATGGTATGATTATCCTCGGCCAGGGGAAGAATGTGGATGCAGGTGCCATGCAGAAAGTTTTGATTAAATTTTTCTTTTTATTGTTATGTGCGGCATGTTCAAGACAGGTTGAATATACTGCTGTTTTTTCTGACGGCTTGCCCAAGCCAGATAAAACAGAGGTTTTTGATTTACCAGAAGATTACGGAACAAAACAAATAGATACTTTTTATTTAGATATAAATAATGATGGTAGGAAAGACATCATCAAACGTGGACGTTTTGTGACAGGGACGGCACATTCATACACTTTTTATGATTTATATCTAGATAATGGTGAATTGCTTGCACATTTAACGACACTGGAAGGTGCAGATTGCGTATTGCGTGCTTATAAATTTCAAATGCAACCGTTTGTAATAACAAGCGCATCTAGACCTGTGGGCAAAGATTACGCTGAACCAACAAAAGCAAAACTAGAAACATTGGAAATCAAAAACAATAAAATAGAATCTGTGTCAGATAAAGAACATGGCGCAATTTGTGATGTCAGGTATTTATTATAACAAGGCATAATTTTGCCAGATTATCTGCATACTGCTGTATATGGAAACACTGAATTTTCGGTGTCTATTTCACGGTCGCCACAATCCATACAATTAAACATGCGATTTTGGCTGTGATTGCGGTCCAGTATAATTGTTGCGTTTTGCAATCCAGGTATGCCATCAATGCGGGATTTTTGTGTAAAACCAAAATATATTCCATGCATTGAATCTGAACAATCATCAACGCTGCCAGCATAACAATTTTCATCATTTAATTTTGATGGGTCAGGTATGCAGTATGTTTCGCATGTTTCTTCGTCAACATATACCTGTTCGCAATCTGTGCAAGATATACTGCGAACACGCAGGGTTGCACCACCACCACGATGCCCCTGAGATCTGTGTGCAACGCCTTCGCATTTTTTTACGGTTTTGGTCGTGTTGGGGTCATCGATACATTCCCATTCAAGTTCGTTATAATTCAATCTGGCAATCATACCAGGGGGGCATGTTTTATCAGCAAAAGGATCAACACATTCCCATACATCATCAACCATAACAGCAGTCTGATTGTTTGCACACAATGGCTTTCTGGTTTCGTCTGCGACACAATCCATCAAGTCAGAATCCCAAATTGTATCCCCTGTACAAGATATTTTATAGTTGTAATTTATGCACTGCCACCGTCCAAAACGATAAGTTTTCATCGTGCCCCCTGGACATACCAAATCTGAACCATCAACCAATGGGTAATCTATGTTTTCATCGGGTATAGTATATTGCATAATATATACCAATTGGCCATTTTGGAGTTTTGCGGTATTTATTATTTTATCAGGTATTGTGCGTCTGCTGATAGAGCCGGCGGAAATCAAATCTGGTTTTGAGAATATGCCAAATGTACCAGCGTCAGGATAATACTGTTCCAATATTTCAAGCATATTGTTGTATTTTGATTCTGGCAAAGGGGCACTGGCAGTTATTATAAAGTTATAAACTGGTGGTTTTCCAGTATAAGAATCACAAGACATAATGTTGTATTTTTCATTCATACAGATATATTGACTGGTAATTTCATATCGTTCTATGCAGGGATCTATAAAGTCTTCGCCATACATAACGGCATTCTGTTGTGATACAACACATTCTGCCATGGACCGCAATTCAGCCTTTTTTAGTGCATATTCTGTTTCTTGTTTAATTACACGCTGAGACGGGCTGGATATCAAATAGTACCCCGCCATAAACATTACGGATAACAGGATTAAAAAAATATTCACCTTTCCCTCTTGCGATTTATGAAAAGTGTAGCTAATATATAATCAAAGTTCAACAGGAAAAAGATATGAAAAAAATACTTTTATGTTTAATGCTTGCAGGGTGCAGTTTTCAACCTGTGTTTTCTGGTGGCGATACAGATGTTTATGTTGCGCCAATCAGTGGTATTAATGGAATTGAATTGCGTAATTCGTTGAATGCAAAATTTGGTGGTGCGCATGAAGAATCAGCAGAAAATGCTAAATATAATTTAACTGTCAATTTGCGTGACCCAAACACACATTATACAGCATTAAATCGTGCTGGTGGTGCAACATGGCAAGAAGTTAAATTAAATGCTTCTTATGTTCTGAAAGAGGGCAACAAAGAAATTGCGCGTGGTGATGAATCAGCAGCAGAAAGTTATGCGATTGTTGGTTATCTGGTGGCTGCAACAGCTTCTTATAATAATGCAGTAATGAACACAATAAATGTGTTGTCTGAAAAAATCAGTATGCACGTTATGGCAGAAATACGAAAACTTGAAAATTAGTTGAATAATGAAGTGGAAAGAATCTGATTTTAATAATGGTATATTGAAAATCAAATCTGTTTTGATATATGGACCAGATGCCGGTTTGGTTGATGAATTGTGTGACAAAGCAATCGATAAATTGGAAATTGAAAAAGATAATTTGTTGGCAATCGATGCGAATGAATTACGTGAAAAACAAGATGCTTTGTTTGCAGAAAGTTGCAGTCCATCTATGTTCGGTGGACAGAAAGCAGTCATAATTGCAGGCGCTGGGGATAGCGATACAAAAATTATATCTGATTTGGTGACATCATCCTCTTTGTGTGCGACTGTTATTATTACTGCGGGCGATTTGCGCGTTGGTTCGTTGCGAAAGTTGTTCGAAGACGGTAAAGATATTGCCGCAATCGCTTGTTATGCTGATGATACAAAAACTCTAGAAGCATTGATACATAAAGAATTGTCGGCTGATGCTGGTATTCGTCAGGTGACCCCAGACGCGATGTCTTATATGTTATCTCATTTGGGGGGTGATAGGGGTATCACACGCAGTTTTTTACAAAAAATTGCAATATATGTTTCTGATAAACATGTTGTTGATTTGGAAGATGTTGAAAAATGTTTGCCTGATACATCTGCGTCCAGTGCTGATGATTACATGTATTCTTTGACTGCTGGACATATCAATCAGACGATGGTTGCGCTGGACAGATTGATGTATGCGGGCGCAGATGCAAATATGTTGGTTAGAATGCTTTATAACCATTTTACAAGGCTTTTAACAGCAGTTGTTGACGGACAATTACCAAAACTGTTTTGGAAAGTTGCAGACAAATTTAATATGGCTGTGAAAATATGGCCCGAAGCAGAAATTGTAAATGTGTTATCAAAATTAAATGAATTGGAAAAACAATTCCGAACAAATGGTATGCTGCCAGAGATTTTAATCCGCGATTTTTCATTAAAGTTATCTGTGCGTGCTGCAAAATTGGCTCTAAAACGAAGGAAATAAAAATGTTAGCATCAGTATATGCACCAAAGGATTTTAAGCGTTTACGCGTTTCTGGTGATTTAGTTGCCAGATGTTTTGATTTTATAACGCCGTATGTTGTTGCTGGAACTTCTACGGGTGAAATAGACAGATTGGTTGCACAATTTTTGCGTGAAAATGGGGCGCGTTCGTCTGATTTGGGTTATATGGGGTACCCAAAAAGTATATGTACATCTGTGAACGATGTTATTGTGCATGGCATACCCAGTGATGATGTAATATTGAAAGATGGTGATATTGTAAATGTAGATTTAACTGCTAAATACCATGGTTTTCATGCGGATGCTTCGCGTATGTTTATGATTGGCAAAGTTTCTAATCAGGCACGCGAATTGGTCCAAACATGTCAGGACGCTTTGAATGCGGCTATTTCCATTTGTGCGCCAGGTGTTCCATTGTCAGAGATTGGTAAAACCATAGAAGCGGTTGTAAAACCGCATGGTTTTTCAATATCGCGTGATTTTGTTGGACATGGCATTGGCAAAGTTATGCACGATGATCCGCAGATATTCCATTTCTATGATAAAATGTGGGACAAAGTAAAAATGGTTCCCGGATTGGTGTTCACAATTGAACCAATGATAAATACAGGTAAACCAGATTGCAAAATCGACCCAGACGGATGGACTGCCAGAACCGTTGACGGCGGTTTATCTGCCCAATGGGAACATACTTTGGGAATCACAGAAGACGGTGTAATAATATTCACAGAAAAAATGCTGCATGAATAAGTTGGAGGATAAAGCATCTTTATCACTTGGGCACAGACAGCGACTTCGTCAGAAGTTCCTGGCAGGACAGTTGTCAGATAGTGAAATCGTTGAATTGCTGTTGGCTTATGCAATACCGCGATGTGATGTCAGACCTTTGTCGCGATTATTGTTGAAGAAATATGGAAGTATACATCGTTTATTGAATGCACCGATTGATTCATTGATGGATAATAGTGGTGTCAAAGAAAATACTGCGGTTTTGTTGAAACTTATTCATTTGATAACAAAATTGGATTACAAGGAAGTATTAGAATCAGAACCAATATTTCACGATATAAAAACTTTGGAAAACTATTGCAGGTGTGCGCTTGGTGGTAAAAGCATAGAAGAGTTTCATATTTTATTTTTAGATGCCCAGTTCAGATTGATAAAAGATCAATTACACAGTTCTGGTACGATTGATTGGGCGGCTGTTTATGTGCGTGAAATTGTTAAAACTGCATTGGATCTGAATGCGCACAGTATTTTATTGTTGCATAACCACCCGACACCAAATACTTGTTTTTCAATGCAAGATATAGACATAACACGCAAAGTTGAAGATGCGCTGGCCCAGGTTGATATCTGTTTGTATGACCATTTTGTTGTTTCGGGCGATGTTGTATATTCTGCGCGTAATTTACATTTTTTGGATAAAAAACATTGATATAAACTTATTCCATATCTGACGATGTGTTTTGTTCAGAATCATCAGTATCGAAATCTTTATTTAACAGATATTCATCAGAACTACCAAGATTTTTATTTCGCAGGTTCAATAATTCATCAACTTGGGCACGCGATACTTGTTTTACTTCACATTGTTGTGCAAATAAATTATCGCCATATACAACATCCACAATAGGTTTTACCAAAGCAAGCACTGCGAAAATCAAAAATAAAGATTTTGCGTTATGGGATATAGTATCCAGTTTTACACCTTTGAATATATATAATACTGCCCAACCAAATAACATTATACCAGTCAAAAATACAATAACAATCCACGCATAATTTAATACTGTATCAAATGCAGGAAATATACAAGCAGGGTCTTCGAAAGAAATAAAACTGTCATCTATGTTGATAACTTTCAGACCTGCGTTTGTAAGTAAGGTTTTAATAGTTGCTGTGTTCATATTTTATTTCTTTGATGATGCATTTGTAAAAAATCCAGGCACAGAAAAATCTTCATCATTTGCTGCAACACCGGCCCAGCCAAACAAATCGCCCAACCCTTGATCTTTGTGTTTAGATTGTTTGAACGGCAATATGTTGCGCAATTTGCCAATTTTACTGCGTCCCGAAGACTTTGTCTCAGATGCAATTTTATCTTGGGTTTCTGCGAATTCTGTTGCCAGTTGTTGTAATGTTGCATCAACATCTTCTGAAACATCGTCATCTGAATCAGATTCGTCTTGGGCAACTGGTGCGACATTTTCTTCCAAAACATCTTCCTGCAAAGGTGTCATCGCAGATAGCAGTTTTTCCAAATCTGGTTCGCCTTCGTTTTCTGTTTCAGGGTTTTCATCTATTTCAGTTATAATATCATCAGACTCGGTTTCTTCGATAATTTCTTCGTCTGTGGCAACATCTTCAATAATTTTTGTTTCTTGTGCTTCTTCTGTTTCTGAATCATCAATTTGATTTTCACCGGACAATACAGACAGAATAGGGGCAACTGTTTCAACGGGTTTATCAACTTGTGTTTCCGATGTTGGTTCATCGTCATCAGGTTCTTGCACTTTTGTTGATTTGCGTGCACGTTTTGCTTTTGGTTTTGGTTCAGTTGGTATTTCTTCAATAACAGTTTCCACAGATTCTATAATCTCTACTGGTTCGTCCGGATTTTCGGGTTCAATAACCGTATCCTGAACGATTTCTTTGTCGACGTCTGTCGTAGCAGTTGTTGTGCCAAGGCCTGCGTCTTCTTGGTCCACAGGAACACCGAACAAAACAGTATCGGAATCAAGTTGCAAGGCATTGCGAACTTCATCAAAAGCGGCGCGTATATCGGTAATGTTGAAAATCTCACTGCCTGAAATATAGATAATTTTCGTTTTCATAAAACACATCCCTTACTTAATGACACCATTATATCACATTTTAGTGTTGAACGCATATAAAAAATGTCTTAAAATACAATTATGTCGGATATAAAACAGCAAATTTTTCAAGAACTGGATTCTTTGGAATCATTGGCTTTGCATTTACGTGCAGACGCCACCTGTGCCAGCAAGCAAACAGACCTGGAAGTCGCCATTTTAAGCAAACAGGTCAAAACTTTACGGGAAAAAAATGAACGTGCCAAAGATTTAATCGAAAAATCTGTATCTATCTTAGAGAAATTGAAAAAATGAGTGTTGTATCAATACCTATTGTCAATAAAAACTACCCAATGGGCTGTGAAGATGGCCAGGAAGGGCGCTTGATAGAGTTGGGACGCTTGGTTGATGCGCGCGCGCGTCAAATTTTAGATAAAATTGGTCCGTTACAGGAAAGTGCTTTGTTGGCGACATTGTGTATTGTGTTGGCCGATGAAATTCAGAATAAATCGCAAAAGCCGGCTGTTTCTGATGAAGATTTACACGAAATCTTGGCCCGAATTCGTGAAATAAAACATAAATTATCGTAAAAACAAGTATAAGAAATGAAACTTTTTTTATTCTCTCTTTGGAGGGGGTACCGGCGTAGCCGGGGAGGGAGGTGTGTTTAATTTTTTTTATGCGAATCGGTTTTTTTGTCCGCTAAAAACAATAAATATGTTATGAATATATAAAAAATTATTGATAATAACATATTGAAAACACTATTAAATTGCGTTATTAACAAAATAATTTATAAATCGTGCTTGACATTTTTTTTTTTGCGCAACTATATTCGTGGCAATGGGGATAACCCCAGCAAATAAAATGACAAAACAAAAAAAGGAAATAAAAATGAGTATATTAGATTTTTTTGGTCCAAAAATTGCAGAACCAAAAGATTTTGATAAAGATTTGTTTATCAAATATTATGTAAAGTATCATTTAGGAGTGATTGGTAAGGAGTACACAAAAGAATCCAGCGACTGCGACGCAGGAAGATTTTTTGTTAAGGCAGAAACTGGTGGAAGAGCGTTCTACTTTGACGGACGTCTTACAGACGATTGGTATTGGAGTGATAGCGATGTGGAAACAGCTTCTAGACAGGAGCTGAATAATTGGCTGAAGTCAGGCGCCCACGTTTATATCGATGACTGTACGTTTATAGATTTTGAGTCTAATCGTAGTCCATATGCAAAGTATTTTGCAAAACCTTTGTTATATGCGCGTTTTTATCCAAACAAAGCGATTTCTAAACAAATATTGTCTGTTTTGCACGCTGTGGAAACTGTGTCAAGTAAAGAATTGCAAACCATTTATGATGACATAGAAAAAAGGTTTCAAGAAAAGCAAGCAAAAGAAACCGAAGACAAACGACAGGCAGCACTGAATGTCTTGCTTGGAGAGAAAAAACAAAGATAATATTGCATTCCAAACAAACACCGCACAATCGTGCGGTGTTTTTTCGATTTCCCACCCTGTCCCCAAAAAGGGGATTGTTTTCACTCTTGAAACAGTTTTGGTTCCCCGCCCATGGCGGGGTGGCACGAAGTGCCGGGGAGGGTAATCTGGATTATTCGTAATAATGAACGTCTGGAACAAAAATTTATTCAACGCGCCCCGTCTTGTGACTGCGTCACAATCCACCCCGCCATGGGTGGGGAATCCATATTGTTCCAAGTGAAAACCCTAAGAATTTTATATCAATTTTCCCATTGCTACGGCAGTATCGCACATACGGTTGGAAAAGCCCCATTCGTTATCATACCATGCTGTCACATGCAAAACATCGTTATCAACAACACGTGTCAGTGCGGTATCAACAATCGCGCTGTGTGAATCGTGTGTGTAGTCTGTGGACACCAAAGGTCTGTCTGATACGCCAATAATATTCGATTGGGATTCAATAAACAATTTGTTCACAGATTCAACAGATACTTTCTTTTTCATATTCAGCATTAATTCAATCAGTGAAACATCAGGTGTTGGAACGCGAACAGAGATGCCGTCCATTTTGCCAGCCAATTTAGGCAATATTAAACCGATTGTTTTTGCAGCGCCAGTGCTGGTCGGAACAATTGACAGATTTGCAGCGCGTGCGCGACGAAAATCTTTGTGGTTTTTATCTAATAATTGCTGATCACCTGTATACGAATGAACAGTTGTCATCCAGCCGTTTTTTACACCAAACTTTTTATCCAATATATTTAATACTGGTGCCAAACAATTTGTAGTACATGACGCATTTGACACAATAATATCTTTCTTGGTCAATTTATTATCGTTCACACCAAAAACTATTGTTTTATCTGCGCCCACAGATGGTGCGGATATTAAAACACGCTTTGCGCCACAATCGATATGAATGCGCGCTTTGTCTGCATTTGTGAACAGGCCAGTACATTCCATAACAATATCTATGTTTAATTTTTTCCATGGCAATTTAGACGGATCGCGTTCCATCAGGCATTTTATTTTGTTTTTGCCGATAATAATATATTCGCCACTTTGTTTAACAGTCATTGGCAATTTGCCATGCACAGAATCATATTCCAATAAATAAGCATTTTGTTCAATTGGGGTAATGTCGTTAATTGCGACAAATTCAATATCTTTACGCCCAGATTCCAATGCTGCACGCAAAACCAATCGACCGATACGACCGAACCCATTTATAGCCACGCGAATTTTTTTCATCTTGAAAGCCTTCCTTGTTATAACTTGTATTGTATCGTATTTCTAGCAAAAATACAATTTGATTTTTTTCAATGAATTACTTGAAATTGATATCTGGGCTTTTATAATTCATTGTATGAAAACAAAATCTTTAATTATCACAGGACCCACAGCGTCAGGCAAATCGGACTTTGCACATAAATTGGCATGCCAAATAAATGGTGCAATTATAAATTGCGATAGTGTCCAGATTTATCGTGGTATTGAAACTGTATCTGCGTCGCCTTTTGCAGGGGTAAAAACTGATAGTTTTGATGAACTAGATGGGGTGCCTTATAAACTGTTTTCAATTCTGCCTTTGTCTGAACATCTTAGTGTAGCTGATTATTTGCGTTTGGCGACTGATGCTTTTAATGAGGTTGTTGCGATGGGCAAAACACCAATTTTTGTTGGTGGAACAGGCTATTATATAAACGTTTTAATCAATGGCATATCTTCGATTCCAGAGGTCAGCGAAGAAACCAGAAAACGTGCGCGCGACATGGTGAAAAACAATATTGACGAAGTGTATAAATTATTGCCCGCAGATTTTGTTAAAACAGACCCACAACGTACAGCGCGTGCTTTGGAAGTTTTTTTGGAAACAGGCAAGCCGTTATCTGATTGGCAAAAATTACCACGCAGTGGTGCGCTGGTGCCTGATGCTTGTAAAATACTGATAAACCCAAAGCGCGAAATATTGCTGGAACGTATTGCAAAACGCGTGCCAGAGATGGTGTCTGGTGATGCTTTGATAGAGGCGAAAAATATAACCGCAAATAATATGGAAGAAAATCGCGCCATAGGGACAGAGCAATTATGTAAAATGCTGCGTGGCGAAATATCACAGCAAGACGCGATAAATAACTGGATTACAAAAACAAATCAATATGCAAAAAGACAGCGGACTTGGTTCAAGACGCAATATGTATCGGACTATCAGATTTTGCGTGTGCCGACAGATGATGATTTGGAAAAAGTGATTGAAAAAATATCATAAAACCAGTATGTTGAAGGTATGTTCAACACTGGTGACATTGTCAAAGTTCTTATCCCAAATGTAATAAATACAGGCTATGATTATCGCCTGGTTGCGCCTGCTGATATTGGCGCTTTTGTTCGTTGCACAGTAATGAACAGGCAGTATATCGGTGTCATTGTTGGTGTTGGGGACAGCAATCTGGAGCAATCAAAAATAAAACCAATAATTGAAGTTTGCGATTTGGGTAAATTATCAAGGGCCGATATAGATTGGATATACAAAATGTCTGATTGGACTTTGATGACACCTGGCGCGGTATTGCGTTTGATTATAAATGTCCCAGATGCTTTTAATCCGCCTGCTACCGAACAACTTTATTCATTTAATTTTGATAAAAATATCAAAATGACAGATGCACGATTGGCTGTGTCTGATGCTTTTCAGTCGAACGATAATGATGCTATGTCTGTCAACGATATAAAAAATATTGCGCATGTCAGTTCGGCTGTCATAAAAACAATGATAAAAAACGGCGGTTTAATTCCGGTGGACCAGCGGGTAAAAAATAAAGCAACATTTGACTATAAATATCGCGATATGGGGACTGTCGTTTTGAATGATGAACA
>DBXG01000003.1:0-13651 GCA_002309215.1 Alphaproteobacteria bacterium UBA1218
TGGTGGGCATAAGAAGACTCGAACTTCCAAGGTATTGCTACCACTAGTACCTGAAACTAGCGCGTCTACCAATTCCGCCATATGCCCGTAAAAAGCACAAAGAATAATAAAACATATTCGCAACTTTTGCAACAAGAAAAAACAAAAAAATTACAAAAAATATATATAAAACTATGTAATTTTGCTTGCCCCATATAGCATATTTCTGATAAAATTATAGCCAGAGATGAAGAAGATTCTGACTTTTGTATTCACAGCAATTGTCTGCGTGTTTGGCGCGGATGCTGCGACGCGTGATGAAAACACCGCACAACGCGGAAAAAACACATCTGTCACAACGACACAAAATACACGTTCTATATCTAATCGTTCTGCAATCAAGAAATCTGTTTCAGCGCGCACAGCGGGTTCTGTTAGTGTATTAAAATCACGCTCGGCATCACAAAATGTTGCGACACGAACACCGATGATACAAACAACAAAATCGCAAAGTAGTGCCACAGTTAAAAAGCAAAACGTATTATCGCGTGCGGCAACCCAGACCAGTAATAACAATATTACTGAGACACGCACTGGTGTAGAATACGAACAATGTAAAACCGCATTTTTTACTTGTATGGATCAATTTTGCCAACTGAAAAATGATAATTTCAGAAGATGCTCTTGTAATGACAAGGTGTTTAAGTATCAGGAAATTTCTGACACATATCAAAGTGCAAGTGAACGCTTGACCGAATTCACAGAAAACCTTGATGTCGTTGGTATGACTGCCGCCCAGGCAACCGCAATGAAAAAGTCAACCGAAGGGGAAGATGCTTTGACCGAAGATAAATCGGCGTCCAAGCAATTACTCCAAGCGATTATGAATGCTATCAAGGGCGAAGATTCAACGGTTGGTGGAAAATACCAAAACCTGAACAGTTTGGTTATCTCACCAGATATGTCGAATGCGTTCGGAATGAACGATTATGGTCAAATTATCGCATCTTATAACGGCGCAAGTTTGTACAAGGCTGTATACCCCCAATGTCGTAATGCCGTCAAAGGCGATTGCAACAACGCATCTTTGCAACGTGCAGTAAATGCATATTTAATGGCAATTGAACAAGATTGCAACACTGTTGAATCTGCTTTGTATGAAAAAAAGAAAACATTAAAAGCGTCGACATACGAAAGCAGCGCAATGCTGGATTTGGCACGCGTAGAAAATCGCCAAACACATAATTCTGATGATATTTCAACATGCTTGGCCAATGTAGAATCCGCAATCCAAAGTGAAGAGGTTTGTGGTGCTGCATATCACAAATGCCTGGACAACGGACAATTTATTGATGTAATGACTGGCGCACCACTAACCGGTGTGAAAAACTTTTATGAATTGGGAACTTTGCTGACATTTAAAACAAATGAAAACATTCAGAATCAAAAATTGTCCACTATCACAAGCAACCGGGACTTTGTTCAGTTTTTTGAGAACAAGACCAAGAAATTTGCAACGGACGCTTTGGATAAATGCACAGAAAAATCTGATTATGTGTGGCAACAATATCTGGACCGTGCATTATTGGATATATACTATGCACAGCAATCAAAGGTTAAAACAATTAAAAACAGTTGTTTCAATTTAGTGGCGGCATGTTATGACAATCAAACAGCGGCCATAGAAACCGCTATGGCAAATTTAACAGGGGAATATACTGTAAATCTTCAACCTGCTGCTTTACAAATAACCCAGGAAATATGTGATGATTACATAGAATCTTGTAACAGAATGTTTTCTGGCAACGTGATAAGAGAGTATATGAGGCAAAAAACAATTGCAGATTCTGAAAGGGCATGTCGCACAATCGCACAAAATTGTTTTGATAATTTTGGTGGTCCTGGGTATGAAAACTTTTATTCATTACAGAACGGTTTGATTACATCTGGCACCGCACTTGATTGGTTTTCCTTGTATGATGCAAGCGGTAACATTTTATCGCCCTGTGCCCAAGAATTACATAATACCACAGGTTGCAATTCTAAAGAGGTACTGGAACATACATTTGGGGGCTTTGATAAATATGCAGATGGTGATTACAGGTACATAGAAGACCATATCGACTATGACAGGCATCTACGTCCATCAGGCGTTGCGAGTGAGGTTTACACCCAAATTATGGCAAGTTTGTCTGCCCAATGTGAACAGATTCATGGTTTCTTTGTAGAGGCACGCCTTGCAACATCTTATGGCTATAAACAGAGCAACTTTTGCCAGATAAATAATGCTAGCGGAGTTTTTGTGAAACCAAGTTATACTCCCGATACATCCAATGAAGGCTATTTAGATTATTGGTATCATTTCAAAGAAAATGAAGATATGTGTCCAATGGGGTATGCGTCCAAGATAGATACCCTGTCATGGGGTATGTGTTCTTGTTGGGAAAACGGAAATTATCGCAGCAAAAACGGTCTGATAGAAACATGTATGCCATTACTGCCCGTGCCGAATAACGTGATTAGTGCTACTTTTTCTGACGGCGCTCTTTGCACAGAAGCGGCACTAACAGCAGCATTAGAAACGCCATTAACAGCCAATGATTCCAACTATACATATGATGCATGGTGTCAACAAACAGTTATGTCATCCAAAGGTCAAATCTGCCCCTTGATGTATGTAGCAACAAAAAACCAAAAGGTTTTATGTGCCAAGGATGGCACCAACGATTCAACCAGCCCCATCGTTGTAATACAAGAACAAGATTTACACAATCAATAAATAAAAAATATTATAATGAATAATTTATTCTGCTGAAATATCAGATGCGATTATGCTGGCAGGATTTTGATTTCCATGTTTCCATTTTGTATCTGCACTTTTCAATTCTGCAATCATTTGTTTTCTGGCCAATGGCAAAGTCAATTGTTGCAAGCAATTCATTATATTATACGGTGTGGCATTGCGTCCCAGTAATTCAGGATATATCATCTTGTCCATCAATATATTCACCAAAGACACCCATTTAATTTTCAATAATATATGCCCCAACATTATTGTCAAAGGATTCATTTTATAAACCACGATTGCAGGTATATGCATTATCGCCAATTCCGCAGAAACTGTTCCGCTGGCCACTATCGCAATATATGTATTTGCATATAAATCATAGCGTTGACTGGCGGGTATTATTGTTGGCTTGATTTTCCAATTTTTAATATCTTTTTTTATATACGCATCTGTTGTTTCCACAGTCGGAATAACATATTTATAATCGCGATAGCCACAATCAAACAACATATCGACAGTCTTGTGAAAAACAGGCAACAGTTTTTTTACTTCGTTCATACGACTGCCCGGAACCAAAGCGATTATTTTATCTTGCGATTCGGTTGCAGCAAACTTATCCAATCCGTCTGCAATCGGATGCCCAACAGCGACAGTATTCAATCCATATTTGGTAAAATAGGGTACCTCGAAATCAAAGAAAGCGTATAATTTATCAAAAATTTTAGCGTATTTTTTTGCCCGCCATTTTCCCCATGCCCAAACCTGGGGGGCAACAACATGATAAAACCGCATAGATTTAGAATTGTTTTGCTTTCTGACCTGTTTCACAACAGATTTTGCAAAGCCTGGCGAATCTATGGTTAAAACGACATCTGGTTTTTCTTGTAATATAGCATTAACAGTTTCTTTGATACGACTTGTCAAAGTCTTGGCATGCGCCAATACCTCAAATATACCCAAAACAGATAAATCAGACATCGGGAACAAGGATTGCAGTCCCATTTGTTGCATATGTTGACCACCAATGCCGACAAATTTAACATCGGGCATCTCACGCATAATTTTAGCGCCCAGGACATCGCCAGAAACCTCTCCTGCGATAATAAAAATCTTTTTAGGGGTGGTAGTTTTAGTGTTTGTCATTTGCTGTTCTTATACCGCGTTTAGAACGATTTTCGATAAAATCAATCGCGTCCATTGCGTATTTGTTATTTTTTACTTCCCTGCGAATTTTGTTCAGTTTGTCCGATACGGTACTGGTATCTGAATCACAACCACCAAACACAGAACAATACACATTGTGAATTGCATGCATATCTTCGTTTGTAAAGCCATGACGCATTAAACCAACACGATTTATTGTTCGATATGTTGCACGCGCACCGTTGGCCCCTTCGTAAATAGCATAAGGCAAAACATCATCACCGACGCCACTCATCCCACTAATAAAAGCATTACGGCCGATTCGAACAAATTGCAGTACCATCACACCACCAGACAATATAGCATAATCTTCGATTTCTACATGGCCAGCAACCTGAACCAAATTAGACATAACAACACCATTGCCAATCTTGCAATCGTGACCAACATGCGCATTAACCATAATCTGGCAGTCATCGCCAATTTCTGTTCCGTCTGATGCGGGTGTTCCAGAATGAATCGTCACATATTCACGAATTTTGCATCTTTTTCCGATACGCAAACCTGTCATTGTGGTTTCATCTTGCCATTTCAGGTCCTGACTCATCACGCCAAGAACCGCGAATGGATAAACAATAGAATCATCACCAATTGATGTTTTCCCGTCAATTACAACATTGGAAACCAATTCAACACGATCACCCAAAACAACATTTGAACCAACAATGCAAAAAGGTCCGATTTTGCAGTCTTTTCCAATGATTGCGCCAGGTTTAATAATCGCGCTGGGGTCTATAACACTAGCCATTTTTCATCCATTTTTTATTATTATTTGCATCATATTATATGGGAAAAACGCATAAAAATATATTCAATAAATATAACAAATTATAACAAACGCAAAAAATCTTTGATGCTGATTTGTTTAGAAACAAACGTCAAATATACAATCCCAAGTGCACTGATTACAGGACATATAATTATTACACCAAAACAAATCATCAGCATCGCCCACGATTGCTTATATACAACATCTGACAATTTTGCACTGTGATATACAGACAATGCTTCCAGCAACCAGATACATATCAACAATCCGATAAATACAGGTACTGATTCCGTAGCAACAAATAAAATCAAAGCCAACAAGGTAAGAATTCGGAACAGCCACTTTAACTTGATAAACGCACTTTGACGAATCCTGGCGCGCGCATTAGTGTATTTTGTCACCAAGGTAGTCACTGCAAAAAATCCAACAATCACAATGCCGACCAAGTGAATCAATGTTAAGTTACCCAACTGACCAAATCTGAAATATTCGGGCTGCATCAAAATCAAGGTTGTCGTCACAGCAAAAATCAATGTTGTCATAGAAACCCAAGACCGATTAGTCTTTGACCGACAACCAACAATTGCCCCACATAAAATCGCGCTAATCTGCAACAATATTCCCCACCAAGTCATCATTCCCGAAAATACAGCACCAAGCAATATAGCAAAAAACAATACCCATTTTAATTTGCTGGCACGCAATTTTTCCATATACTTTAATCGAACCATACCATTTGAGACAACAATCATTAACAAAAATAAAATCACAGCCAAACCCAAAGACAGACACGACATACTGTCACGTATTACCGTATAATTCCCACCGAATAATAGCAACCAAAACATCAAAAATACTGATGACCAGAACCCTGTTTGCGATTCCATATTCTGATTATTCCAACCAAAACGCGACACAAAATCACGCCCATATAAATAGACCACAAAGAACAAAGGTAAGGCCAATAAACCTGCAGAAAAAAACAACGGATTTAACAATGCCGCATTATTAAAAGAGCTGACCGCTGTCGTAGCTATAAGAATATCATTTAACATTTACTTGCCTTTTGTCTTTCCTGAATTATTATATAGGTATGTCAGAAAAACAAGGAAATTTTACATTATTAAATGGTCGCGTTATTATGAAACACGGTATATATAATCCAACTTCTGATGCGGTCTGGCTGGCTGCATACGCACCAAATACGTCAAAAACCGTTTTAGACGTTGGTATTGGCACTGGTGGGGTGTCTTTGTGTCTGATGACGCATAACCCGAACGCAAATTACACAGGAATCGATATTTCACAAGAAATGCTTAATGCCTGCAAAGAAAACGCAGAACTGAATAACAAACAAATAAATCTGATAAATGCAAACATTTTAGATTGGTCCACAACTGAAACATTTGATTTGGTTATAACAAACCCTCCTTATTTTAATGGGACACCAGCAAATCACCATGCACACCATGGAATTGATATTGCAAAATGGGTTAAGCACAGCGCTGCACGCGTCAAACCGTCTGGACACTTTTGTATTATATCTGATGCAAAAACAACTGATAATATAATATCTGCATTAAAAAGCAAAAACTTTGGCGATATTCAGATTTTTCCATTGTTCAGTAATAAAAATACCGCCGAACGTGTATTGATTCGCGCAAAGCAGGGCGTAAAAACGGGTTCTATGATATATTCTGGGACAAATATGAATAATGAATCAATTTTACGCTCAGGCTTGACTATTGATATGTTATTGGCTAACATTAGTGCACAATGATAAGTTTCATAGCAAGATATTTTTCGTCTTTGTGGGAACTGTTGACAGCGCCGTTTCGTGCGATATGGCGCGGTATTTCTGCGTTATTTCCACCACGCGACTGTACTGTTATGGATACCCCAGATGGCAGTGTTCACACATATCAACAAAGTAGTTTTTGGCGTTTTGCCAAGTTCTGTGTGATTGTCACTATGTCTATATGGGCGGCATGGGCGACCTATGTTTATGTTTATCACAGACCATTATTACAAAAACGCACCCAACAACTGGAACAGGCACGCAATCAACATTATCGTCAAATGTCTGATTTAAAAGTATATCTAAAAAAATATAACGAATTGACACGCAGTCTGACTGCGACAGACGATAAAATACTAAAAGCAGACAAAGAAAAACTATCTGATTCAGAAAAGGACAACTTATTAAACACAAAATCAAAAATTGCTGGCGAACTAGATTTCTTGCATACCAGGATTTCCGAAATGATGGAAGATGAACACTATACACCTGAATTTGAGAAAATAGCTGAAATATCTTTGGAATTCGAATTGGTTCGTAACGAAAACGACTCTATAAAACAGAGAAATCAGGAAATAACAGAATCTTTTAATGAGATTTCTGAGGCTGACCAACAAATCATAGATACTGTATCAAAAATGACATCTGATAATATCAAAGATTTAAGAAACCAATTAAAACGCATAAATACCAGCATTACCAAGCTTGGCTTGAACGAAACAAAAATGATTGAAAAGGCGAATGATTATTCCAGTCCTTTTGTTGGTGGTGCATACAAACCAATTGAAATAAAGAAAAACGCCAACACAAAATACAAAAAAATAGCCAAAGATTTGGAACAATGGCATGGATTGAACAGATTGACTGAAATGTTGCCGTTGGGTGCACCTGTTGAAAAGAAAGTTATAACGTCACCTTATGGAACACGCGCAGATCCATTTACAGGCGAAAAGAAACAACACAAAGGCATCGATTTTTCTGGTAAAATCGGAACAGAATTGTATGCTGTGGCACCTGGTCGCGTAATATCAGCAGGCGAAAGACATGGCTATGGTACAACTGTTGAAATTGATCATGGGCTTGGCTTTACAACATTGTACGCACATTTGTCCAAGATAATGGTTTCGCGTGGTGATGGTGTCAGACCTGGGACAGTTATTGGTTTAGGTGGCTCGTCTGGTCGTTCTACTGGCCCACACCTGCATTACGAAATAAGATACAAAGGAACCCCATTCAACCCAATTAACTTTGTAAAAGAAAAAGACTAAGGAAGGAAAACATGTTGGCATTTACAAACGCAGACGAAAAAAAATCCCCGACTATTATTGGGGCAGGTTGCAACTTGAAAGGTGACATAAATACCGATCACACTGTTCAGATTCATGGCACAGTCAAGGGAAATATTGTCGCTGAAACACTTGTAATTGGACGCGGAGGCATTGTTCATGGCAATATCAAAGCACAAACTTTGTTTTTGCATGGAACACTAGATGGCGATGCAGTAATAAATGTCGCGAACGTTTTCGCTAATGCGGAAATGTCAGGAACACTTTCTTATAAAACTCTGAATATAACATGCAATACTGGTCTGGAATGTAAATTATCTAAACGAAAGGAAGATACAAAATGAGCAACCAAGATATTACAACCGTTTATTTGGCCGCAGACCATCGTGGGGTAGGGCTGAAACTATATCTGTATGAAATGTTGATGGCAGACGGTTATCATGTTGTCGATTTGGGAACAAACGATTTGAATACGCCTGTCGATTTTCCTGATATTGCAAAAAAATTGGCTGATGAAATGCTAGACGATTCGCAATCACGCGGGATTTTAATTTGCGGAACAGGGGCAGGAATGGAAATTGCTGCGAATCGGTATCGCCATATTCGCGCATCGCGCTGCGAAAGGCCGGAACAGGCACGCGATGACCGTTTTCATGACGACATAAACATTTTGACGTTGGCTGCGGACGATATAGACATTGAAATTGCGTTTTTATGCGCACAATCATTTTTGACCAGTCCTTTTGATAACTGTGAAAAACGCATCCGCAGAATTGAAAAAATATCATAAAAAAACGCCCCGCAAAATGCGGGGTATTTTTTACTCAATTATTTTACTTTTGTTTGTGCATTAACCAACATTTGATTTTGCAATTTTCTGGTTTGCATAAAGTCATCAACATCTGGCAACTTTTTTAATGCATTTGCACAAAACTGTTTTTTCTCCGCATGTCTCTGCAATTTAGTGGTTGCCATTGCATTTATACAGGCAATACAAACACCGTATCTTATTCTTGCTTCTTGTCCAGGGCAACCATTTGTCTTTGCAACTTCTTGGTTCCACAAACGCTTCAGAGTATCGATTATATTGTCATTTAGCTCCACACAATCTCCATAAATAAAAAAAGATGCTAAATCGTCAAGTGTTGCATGTGGATTTTCAGCCAATTTTTGTAATGCATCACTGTAATAATACAAATCCAAACATGTTTCTTGTAATATTTTATGTTCACTTTGAGCATCCAACACAGGCAATAATCTTAAAACTTTTCTACCTTTATTAAATAATAATTCATCACCCTTAATAGCAAAAAATCTACCATCAGGTCTAAAAAAACTTTCCAATTTATTGTAAACCCTTTTCGGAAATAATTTTTTAGCCCGCAAAGAACGTACAATGCCGTTCATTTTTTCAACATTATGTTCACTGTTGTTATCCCAGATTTGCATTAATTCATTAACAGCAATTACAAATAATTTTTCAACATCTGTTTTTACAGGACGCTGTTCACGAATATTTTTATTTGTTGTCATTTTTTACCCCTTGGTTGGTTTCTTTATACCCAATATAGCCAAAATATTAAAAATGTCAAGACTTATATTGTGTTTTTTTATAATATGCAAAAAAACGCCCTGAAATCAGGGCGCAATCACTACTTTTTAATTACAAAATTGACCAATTTGTTTGGAACAACAATTGTTTTAATTATTGTTGCACCAGCCAATTGACGTTCTGCTACTTTTTTAGCCGATTCAATTAAATCAGATTCAGATATATCGACAGGGACGACAAAATCGTTTGCGCGTTTGCCATTCACAGAAACAACAATTGTCATATCTGATTTAACCAATTTAGATTCGTCATATTTTGGCCATGGCTCGAACACCAAGATATCTTTGTGCCCCAATTTTTCCCACATTTCTTCGGTTAAGTGTGGTGCAAATGGGTTCAATAACTGAATCAGTATTTCATAAGCCTTGCGTGGCATTTTACCGCCTGGAAATTCATTAATAAATTCCATCATCGCAGAAATAGAGGTATTAAAGCCCATATTTTCAATACGATTTGTGACATCTGCAATCAATTGATTTACTAATCTATCTTGTTCTGGTGTTAATTCGTCATCTGTTAAATTGTCAGAAAAAGCCTCGATTCGTTTCAAGAACCTCTGAACACCAGCAAGCGCTCCCTCGGTCCAAACGGTATTGTTTCTCCATGGGCCCAAAGATAAAATAGTCACACGCGCAGAATCTGCACCAACTCTATCCAATAATTCAGCAGTCATAAACCCATTATTGCGCGATTTTGACATTTTATAGCCATCACTGCCCATCACCAAGCCTTGCGCAGTACGTTTTGCATACGGCTCTGGTGTATTTACCAAACCTAAATCATACAAAGCATGGTGCCAGAATCTTGAATAAATCAAATGACGTGTGTTATGTTCGTGTCCGCCATTATAATGATTGACTGGCATCCATTTTTCCATTTGTTCGCGCGAACAAAATTCTTTGTCATTTTTTGGATCAAGATATCTTAAATAATACCAAGATGATCCGGCCCACCCAGGCATAGTATCTGTTTCACGCTTTGCAGGCCCACCACAGTTGGGGCAGGTTGTATTTACCCAATCTGTCGCACGTGCTAATGGGCTTTCCCCATCATCAGTTGGACGATAATCCATCATATATGGTTGCATCAGCGGAAGCTGTGATTCTGGTACAGGTTGCCACCCACATTTTTCACACCAAACCAATGGAATTGGTTCACCCCAATACATTTGACGTGAAAATCCCCAGTCTTTCAATTTATACTTTGTTGCCCCACGTGCAAAACCATGTTCGGTTCCATATTTAATAGCAGCATCAATCGCTTCCTGTTTGCCCATACCATTCAAGAATTCGGAATTGATATGTTCGCCATCACCTTCCCATACTTCGTCTGGTTTACCGCCAGCCAATACAGGAATAATCTCTAACCCAAACTTTTTCGCAAAATCCCAGTCGCGTGAATCGTGTGCAGGCACCGCCATAATCGCACCGAACCCATAGTCTGCCAACACATAATCAGATATAAATACTGGGGTTTCAACACTGTTATATGGATTGATTGCTTTGATACCCTTTAATTCGACGCCTGTTTTTTCCTTGGTTGCATCAGTTCTTTCGATTTCAGATTTTGCCGCAGATTCTTTGATATACTTTTCAACTTCATCTTTATTTGTTATGCGACCTTCATCTAACCATTTACGAACCAATTTATGTTCAGGCGCCAACACACAGAATGTCACACCAAATATAGTATCAACACGCGTTGTATAAACCGTCATGATATCATCGCCAACCTTGAAATCAACCTCTGCCCCAGTTGACTTACCAATCATATTGATTTCATCCTTCTTTATGCGTTCATCAAAATCAACATCTTTCAGACCATCTAATAATTTTTCCGCATAATCACCAAGACGCAAATTCCACTGCAATTTCAATTTCTTTTCAACCAAGCCATGACAACGATCACATTTACCATCTTCTAATTCTTCATTTGTCAGGGTAGTTTTACAATTCGGGCACCAATTCATTGGTAATTCGGATTTATACGCCAAGCCATTCTTGAAAAATTGTATAAACATCCATTGGGTCCATTTAATATATTCTGGATCAGAAGTCGCGACACGCGTTTCTGGGTCAACAGACCAACCAGCCTGGTCAATAACATTTGAATAAGACTTTTTCAACTCTTCTGCAATTTCTGCAGGATGACGTCCAATTTTTGTGGCGTAATATTCCGCCGTAATTCCCATGGCATCAAATCCCATAGGCCACAACACATCATACCCCAAACGACGACGGAAACGGGACATAACATCCATACCTGTATAAACCAACATATGTCCAGCGTGTAAACCTGCACCAGACAAGAAAGGAAACTCTGTCAAACTGTAAAAACGTTTTTTAGAACCATCATCTTTTGGCGTAAACGCATGTTCATCACGCCAACGTTTTTGCCATTTGGCTTCACGTTCTTTTATTTTTTGCATTTCGTCAGACATATCTTTTCCTTTTTTATACTCGGGTTAAAATTGGTTTATTTGACAATAAACCAGCGCACAGATTTTATATTGAAATTCCCGAAAAATCAAGTAATTTATAGAATAAAAACAGGACGATTATCATTCTAAACAACCCCAAAAATAGGGCGTATTTATTACCGACTTTTATAATTAAATAAGCCAGAACTACGGTTTTCTATAAAATCTATAATATCCATAGCATATTTATTATTAACTTTACCACGAATCTTATTCAATTTTTCCGCGAACGAAGAACTATTATCATCATGTAAAATGGACTTGTAAACTTTAGAAATTTCGCGAATATCTTCATCAGTAAATCCATGGCGCATCAAACCAACAAGATTTATTGTTTTATATGTAGAATGTCTACCATCGTAAATAGCGTACGGTAAAACATCACCTACAACACCGCTCATTCCAGCAATAAAAGCATTACGTCCAATACGCACTGACTGCACCACCATTACACCACCAGATAAAATTGCATAATCTTCAACCACTACATGTCCGGCAACTTGGACTAAATTGGACATAACAACACTGTTACCAATTTTACAGTCATGCCCAACATGTGCATTAACCATAATCTGGCAATCATCGCCAATTTCTGTTCCGTCCGAAGCAGGTGTCCCAGAATGAATTGTTACATATTCACGAATTTTGCATCTTTTACCAATACGCAAACCAGTCATTGCAGATTCATCTTGCCATTTTAAATCCTGACTCATCACACCCAACACAGCAAAAGGATACACAATTGAATCATCACCTATGGATGTTTTACCATCGATTACAACATTTGACGCTAATTCAACCCGGGCACCCAATACAACATCAGGACCGACGATACAAAACGGTCCGATTTTACAATCGTTTCCAATAACCGCCCCAGGTTTCACAATTGCGCTAGAGTCAATCAAATTAGCCATTTTTATATCCGTTTACATTATAAGGTTCAACATTTGTGTGTTTATAATACAAAATACAAAAAAAGTCAACTATTTTTAAGAAAAAAATAGGGCATCATTCATAAAAAATCGCTGGCATTTTTTCGCCAGCGATAAACATGCCAAGAAACAGCAAAATATACCCTTATCCCATTCTTATACTTTCTATGGTTTTGCCTTCTTCAATATAAAACTCTGGTTCCAGTTCAACGGGCTCTGGTTTAACATCAGATTTTTCAGACACTTCACCAACTTTGATAACAGTTGGAGCAGGGCCAGAACAACCAAAACTCAAAGGCAAAATCATCCCGAACAGCAAAAACACAGAACCCAGAATCATATTGCCTGGCTTGTTATCTTGCTTAATCGTCAAAAACAGCAAATCAATAAACGCCCATACTGCGGACACAATGATTCCGACAATCGTCAAATCCAGTATAATAAACAACCAACCCTGACCATTTTTACCCTGGGCAAACTTATGGGCACCGACAAAGCCGAATAGGGCGCATAGTATAATTAAACGCGCATTATCAGTATCAAACCAAGAACAATCATTGTTCACATTACAAACTTGTTTTTTTGCATTACGTTTCATAAACTCTCCCCTTTTTACACGCATAAATTATACATTTTTTCACCCCCAAAAGCAAGTAATAGTTCGAGAGTAATTCCCCTCCTGCGGAGGGGTGTCTCGCTGTAGCGGAGCGAAAGCGGACGGGGAGGGTTCAAAATAAATTTTCGTTTCAGACGTTCAGTATTATGGATAATCCAGAATAACCCGCCCTGCAAGTTCCCCTCCTGC
>DBXG01000003.1:13669-14302 GCA_002309215.1 Alphaproteobacteria bacterium UBA1218
GGGTGGTCTTTCATGTATTCGTGTTATCTGGAATCAAAGACCACCTCCCCCTACGGGTACTCCTCCGCAGGAGGAGAACTAGTACCAGCCTAGCACGAGAGTAATTCCCCTCCAACGGAGGGGAGGGCCAGAATGGCGGGGAGGGGTCAAATAAAGTTTTGTTTCAGACGTTCATAATTACAAACACACCAGAATACCCGCCCTGCAAGTTCCCCTCCTGCNNTGCCGGAACGGCAGGGTGGTCTTTCAGATATTTGTATTATCTGGACTCAAAGACCACCTCCCCCTGCGGGTACTCCTCCGCAGGAGGAGAACTAAAAAAAACCTTTGCAAAATGCAAAGGTTTTTTCCAGTATCCCGAATGACATAGTTGAAAGGGAGTTTGTCATTCGAGGTGCAGAAGTTATATAAACATCCTCCTTTTTATTATTCTGGCTCGTTATTGCCTGGTTCTTCATTACTTGGTTCGTTGTTATTTTGGTTGTTATTATTTATAACCTCACCAACAGTCCAACCAACGAAGTTATAACCTTCTGGGTTTGTATCAGGTGTTGGTACTGTCAGACTTTCGCCATAGGTACAGGTTGCCGCAGCACCAGGTTCTGCAACACCAGCCCAACTAATGCTAACCGT
>DBXG01000021.1 GCA_002309215.1 Alphaproteobacteria bacterium UBA1218
ACACCAGCCCAACTAATGCTAACCGTACGTGCAGCACATATTTTCACCATTGAATGCTCTGCCACAGATGCACTAGCCGTCAAGTTTGCCATCACAGAGAGACTGAAAAAACTATTTTGGTTAGCAACATACTGATTGGTTTGACTGTCAATGTCACCAAAAGGATATGTGGCACTAGCCATTGTTACACCACATGTAGCTTCGCATTCTGCTTGATCTTGATTGGGCGCTCCGCCAATAAACCATTCTTGGTTAGGAAAATCTACTACTTTCAACCAACAAAAACGTCCATTTGTATTAAAACCTGTTGCATCATCAGCAACGTGATACGCGCTAGTAGGAGCCAACCCACTACATTTTGCAACTAGGTGCATCGTACTAAACGGTGCTTTGGTATCATTTGCTGCCGTATGCCATTCTAAAGTGCCACGTTCCATTGTGGAACACGATGTTCCGTATTGACCATCAATTGAACAATTTGAATAAGAAACAATACGTTCAGAATTATCGATAATCCATTGATAAGGATTTGTTTGTGCATATCCTGGCGCACACTCAAATGTTGCCAAACAAAGTGGCTCTGCGTTTTTAGCCCCAAATGTAACACTGCCGTTTACAATGTTGGCGTTATTAGAATTAACCGATGTCGCACATGCATTGTTCCCAGATGTGACAATATTGTTAAAGTTAGAACAGGGGTCCAGATTATTACAATATGTCGAATCCACCGTTTTGGAACATGCGTCTATTGTTGTTCCGGAACCTGCCGCACCATCTTGATAACCAACTGGGCACAACTCTTCTGATGTTGTGTTCGGTGTATAGTATCCCGCCTGGGCATTTGTGCATGAACTTTGACCGGTCAATGCTGTATATGTTCCGGGTGCACATGCTGTACATGAACTTTGACCCGCAGTCGCATAGGTCCCAGCAGAACATTCAGCACCCAAACCCATGACACCCAACGAATCATTTACAACAGCTGGATTTGATACACCAGCACAAGAATGTCCCGCAGGGCATTGTGTACATGCCTGGATATAATAATAGTCCAAATCTTCATTACTGTCCTGATGTTCCTGAATCTGGGTTTCGCTGGTTGCGTTCAGATAATATCCAGGGTCGCATTGCTGAATATACAATGGTGCCATTGTCACGTTGCCGTTTACGAATCCTGTATAACCTTCGGGGCCAGAGCAGGTGGGATTTGCCGTATTACTGTCTATCAGGTGCCAATCAGACAGGGACAAATCCGTTGCCATAGCAGGCAGAATGCTGAACAGCACACCACCCGTCACTAATAGTTTTTTCATGTTCTTTTTCTCCTTTAGCCAAACAAACAAAAACCACCAAATTGGTGGTCGGGAGTTAGAACAGTTAACACAGATAACCTCGCAGTCTTACGAACAACGACATCCCGACCCGCGGTCGGGAACAATTTAGTGGTCAATCCTGTGTGTTGGTGTTCTAAGCCAATCCACTTTTTGTCCTGAATTCCTGGTCTTTTCCCAGGAAACAATTTCATTATAGAAAAAATCCGATAAACATGTCAACAAGCGATTTATTTAACGAAAAATAGGGGACAAAGTGTCAAAAAAACTCGCAAACCCGCAGAAATCTGGGCTTTTTTTGCGTTTTTTTGGGGCAAAATAGGGCACCAAACCCCAATTTTCAGCTATTTTGACCATTTTTTGATATTTTATGTAAAAATGCCTGTTTTATTATTAAATGCCCCGCACAACATAATTTATGGCACAAAAACGAAAACATAATAAAAAATAAAAAAATTATAAAAAATCAATTTTCAGAAAAACTTTTCAGATTTTCAATTTAACAAAACTTTATACAACCACAAACACCCAGAAAACCGCTGTTTTTTAGTATTTATGCAAAAATTGATATGAAACACAAATCGCCCCAGCCCGCACAAATCTGCAAAAAATAATGATTTAATATATAAGCCACATCCTTAATCGATTCTCAGCGACGTAAACATATAAACATACGATTGGAAACATTATAAGCCCAAAAACGCAATCGATTTTCAGCGACCTGAACCTATGATTATACAGTTAAATACAATCAGCAGGCTGATAATGCAATACACAAAAACGCAACAAAATCTGAGCAACATAAACATATAAATATATGATTGAAAACATTTATCTGGCTGAAAATAAGTGTGTATGTATGGTTTAGGAGTCCCCAAGAACAACTAAACTATAATTCTCGTGTTATATTATGTATGGTTGGGTGTGTGCGCCAGCATACACAACAATTTCTAGCATTATATTATGTATAGTTTAGGAGTTCCCAAGAACGACTAAACTATACATAATATACATTATGCGCCTTTTGTATATTATATTACCCACCACTATACCCAAAAACAACCCCTAGTAATACATTCATATTTGTGATATAATATTCGCACATCTAGGAAGGAATATTTACGCATGAAAAAAATGAAAAACAAACAAATGTCTGTTAATACCGCCCTGTGGATATTACGCATATCTCAGTTCTGCCGTATGTTTTTGCCTGCCCTGGCCATCATTGTTCTTATCTATACTGGCAAAGGTATAACCGTTGGCGACTTCTTCCTTATTCAAGGTATTTTTCGTTTGGCTGCGTTTTTATTGGAAATCCCATCTGGTTATTTATCAGACAGATTTTCGCGCCGACATGTTTTATTATTCGGCGCCATTATTCATGCCTTGGGTTTTGCTGTCATCGCGTTAGCACATGGTTTTTGGCAAATAGTATTGGGCGAAGCCCTGCTCGGCATCGCAACAGCCCTATTTTCTGGCACTTTGGAAGCATACACATACGATTTATTAAAACGCAATAAAACCCAAAACCATTTTTTGAAAGAAATGGGGTCTGTTTCAACATGGGGATCTGCCGCATCTTTCATTGCTACAATTATTGGCCCAGAAATATACAAAATAACTGGCAACAACGGCGATTTATTAATCTGGATCAGCGCCCTATTCGCCAGCTTCCAGTTTATATTGTGTTTGGTCCTGCCAGAATTAACGGAAATTATACGCAAAAAACAGAAAAACAAAAGCGCTTTTATGGATGTCATAGGTATAACATACAATACTATGAAAAACACTAAATTACGTACATTGATTTTATTCCCTTCGTTGTTTGCCGCATTCACTGTTGTTATTTTCTGGATGTTGCAACCTGTTATGGAATTATCCAATATTCCTGTGTACTTATTTGGTATATATATCGGACTGAACCAATTTTCACGAATTTTGGCATCAAAATACGCCTATAAGGTTTGCAATTTACTTGGCGAAATAAAAACCTCTATGCTCAGCATATTGGCATTGTCTATTGGTATAGTAATGTCTTTTATTGCATTACACACATCCAGTATGCCTATTGTTTATATAGCAATTGGCATTATGACTCTGGTACCTGCTCTACACAAATTAAACGATTTACAATACAACACTTTGATTCACGACGACATAGATTCCAAAGAACGTGGTACAGTATTATCTACCCGCGCAATGATTGCCACTTTATTTGGCTCGGCTATGTTATCTGGAACAAAATATGTGTATGATACATATGGCGCTGAGATAACAATGCTAATATTACTGTTTGCGACAGTGTTGTTGGTCGCCCTATTAAAACAGGTTAAAAGGCATATTTGCTGTTAATCACCGCCCATTTGGGCGGTATTTTTTATTTTATACAAAAACTTGACAACCGGCTTTTTCGTATTATATTATGAATAACAAAACAACGAGGAGCCAAATATGGAACAAAAAGATATCGAAAAAATATTACTATTCACCCTCTTCGGTGCACTGGTTATATTGTGTTGCACAGGTATATCAGTCAAAAATACTGAAAACGCGAAAGAGAAACAAAATCCAAAACAAAACCACGCTAAACAATGCGAAAAGTATCATCACAGTTTTTTTGATAAAGAAAAACAAACTTGCGTAATAACAGTCAAGAAAACCGTTGAATCCCCAGATACAGACGATGGTTTAAGCAAGGTATTTGATGCAAAATGCACTGTCAAAAATTCACAGATTCTGAATCGCCCATATATACAAAAAGTGACAGGCATCTGCGACGGCATGAATGTGGATATAACATTTCAGAAATCAATAAACAAAAACACAAAACAAGTTTTAGACATATTTCGTAAAATCCAAGGCCCTTGCCTACAACATTATTGGGGTTCTAATGGCTTTCGCCTAAATCAAATCTTAAACTTGGACGACAGTTATTATGATTTGTTAAACGAAGAAACTTGGAATAATCCTGCTTGCGAAGTTCCTGTCACACAATATTTCAAGCACCCAGAAAATCTGAGCAAAACATTTAATGCAAACTGCACAACATATAATTATAAATATGATTACAGTTCTGATAAGCCAATGATAGTAGTGGAAGGCAAATGCAATAATATGCCTATCAGAGCCTTTTACGAACACCAAAACATAAAAAATGCAAAACTAGAAAAATGTGAAAAACAGTGTTCGGAACAAAACAAACATGGTATAGTAAACCACAATACAGGAGAATGTTCTTGTAAAGAAAACACAAAAGCCATGATTCAAAGTATGTTAAATATTAAAACTTATTAAAATTGAAAACACAAACAAAACACCGCCCGAAAAAGGACGGTGTTTTTTTACGATTGTTATAAATTATTATATTTTATTTGCGACTTTCTTTGCAACCTTGGTCACATTTAGAACTTTGCTTTTCAGATTTTTCAACCCTTTGGCCAAATCCGTTTCTTCTGCTGGCCCTATTTTTTCAGGCTTTACCGCAGAACAACAAAACGGACATTTTTTTGCTAACTTGCTGATTGATTGCTGGCAATACGGACACGCACGTGTTGTCACAGGCGCTTTGCTGCGCGCAGCATTCGCAACTTTTACAAAAATGAATATCGCAACCATTGTTATAATAAAACTGATAACAGTATTCAAGAACGTGCCAATATTCAATGTGGTCGCCCCAGCAGCCTGAGCAGCAGCAATCGTCGTATAATGCGCCCCTGCTTCGCCACCGCCAAGCACATAAAACCATTGTGAAAAATCAACATTTCCCACCAAAAGCCCCACAGGTGGCATAATAACATCTTTGACCAAAGAATTAACAACGCTGGTCATCACAGAACCAACGATGATACCGACAGCCATATCAATCGCACTGCCTTTGTTAATAAACGCCTTGAATTCTTTAACTATTTTCATTTTTGTTTTCTCCTTGTTTCTTTACGTGGTTTTCTATTGCACGCAACACCTTGTTCAGTGTTTTGTGAATATTTTCATCTTTGGTTTCAACCATGATGTCTGCCAAAGCATAAATATCATAACGTTCTTTTATCAACTGAGCCAAAATCTGACGACTATCTGTATTCAACAACTGCGGACGAGTATGACGAAAATTAGTCCTTTTTACAAGGAGTTCCAAGTCAGCCTTTAACCAAATTGTTAATGCGTTTTCCAAAACCATTTTACGCACTGTATCAGTTATAAATGCCCCCTCGCCCGTAGAGATAACCTTTACCAACGGTGGCGTTTCGAGCAATCGTTCAATGACTTTTTCTTCTACACGTCTGAACTCTTTTTCGCCATACAAAGAAAAAATATCAACCACGCTACAACCTGCAGCCTTTTCAATTTCTTTATCAGAATCAACAAACGGAATACCCAAATAACGCGCCAAAGCACGACCTATACTGGTCTTACCTGCGCCCATCAAGCCAACCATAACGATTGGTTTATCTATATCGATTTGTCTTTTTATTCTCATGTTTTAACATTTTATCACAAATATTAAACCAGACAATAAAAATTTCAATCCAAAGCAGCCAATCTTTCCAACTGATCAGCACTAATCAACGCATCTATCATTTCATCCAGACCTTCGCCACCCGCCAAAATGTCGTCCAATTTATACAGAGTCAATTTAATACGGTGGTCTGTGACGCGCTGTTCAGGGAAATTATAAGTTCGTATTTTTTCGCTTCTGTCGCCAGAGCCAACCATGCTACGACGCGATGCATTAGAAGCGTTGATTTGTTCATTACGTTGCTTTTCATACAAACGCGAACGCAATACCGCCATAGCAGTTGCCTTGTTCTGTAATTGCGAACGTTCGTTTTGACATGTCACAACAATACCGGTCGGAAAGTGGGTTATACGTATTGCAGAATCTGTTTTATTGACGTGCTGACCACCTGCCCCAGACGCGCGGAAAATATCAATACGAATATCTTTATCATCAATTACAACATCAACATCTTGCGCTTCGGGCATAACCGCAACAGATGCCGCAGATGTATGAATACGCCCTGCTGCCTCTGTTTCAGGAACACGTTGCACACGATGAATCCCAGATTCGAATTTTAGTCTGGCATACGCACCATGTCCATCAACCTTGAAAATAATTTCTTTATACCCACGAAGCGAAGTCGCATTCTCTTCGATAATCTCTATCTGCCATCCATGACGCAATGCATAAGATTGATATTGTCTGAACAAATCGCCAGCAAACAAAGCAGACTCTTCCCCGCCAACACCGGCACGGATTTCCACAATAGCACTATTATCATCTGCGTTATCGCGTGGCAAAAGCGCAATCTGTAAATCGCGTTCCAAATCTGGCAAAGTATGTTTCAATTCATTTAATTGTTCTTCGGCTATGCCTTTTAATTCAGGCTCTGCCAACATTTCATTTGCGTCTTTGATGCCCTGCTGGGTTTGCAAGTATTTATTTATTAACGGCAAAACTTCTGATAATTGTGAATACTCTTTGGATAAACGCGTCAATTCATCACCAGATATTTCGCCAGAATTCATCTTGGTTTCAATATCTTTGGCACGCGCAATAATATCCAATAACTTCTGTTCGATAATCATATTATTTCCCCTTTACTTTTTGGACAATGTCATCAAACGCGACAGATTCTTGAACACCAGATTCCATATTTTTCAGCGCGACAACTTTATTTGCAACCTCATCATCGCCAATGATAATACTGTGCTTCGCACCGATTTTATCAGCGTATTCAATTTGGTTCTTGAATTTCTTGTCAGTATCCAAATACGGCACAGCAACAATTCCATCTGCACGCAATTTTGCAACCAGTTCCATAGCGTATGAAACATTTTGCTGTCCCATTACCAACACAGCCACATCAACAACGTTTGCAAATCGTGATAAATCGATTTTATTGTCTTCTAATAAACTGACCAACATTTTGGAATAGCCAACACCGCTACCAACACCAACAATTTTCGTCTTGGAAAATTTAGAAGCCAAATTTTCATAGCGACCACCGCCACCAACAGCACCCATTTCTGGAAAATCTTTCAGAAAGAATTCAAATACTATGCCAGTATAATAAGAATGGCCACGCATTATTGAAACATCTATTTTTGCATTATCTATGTTCATAGCACGCAAAACATCTATCAATGTTTTCATTTCTGCAATAGATTCGGCTAGTTTATCAGATTTAGACGCGAATAATTCATATCCAGATGTAAAAACATCTTCTATAACATTTGCTTTCTTTTCGCCGATTATTTCAATCAAAGCGTCCCTAAAATCATCAATCTTATCACGTTTATCAATCAAAACAAAAGTTTCGCGACTTTGTTTGTCATCTAATTCCAGATATTCAAACATTGCGTTCCAGAACTTGCGATTACTGATTCTGACTTCTGTTTGACCAATAAATTCGGATATAGAATTATACGCACTCATCAAAGTAGCAATTATTTCTGCTTCGTAATTCGTCGATAATGAGTTTATTCCCATTATATCTAAATCCATTTGATAAAACTCACGATAGCGCCCGCGTTGTGTGCGTTCACCACGATACCGCTTGGAAAATTGTGCAGCACGAAAAGGAAACACCAAGTCGTTCAAATGACCCGCTACATAACGCGACAGGCCGACAGTTCCGTCATAGCGCAATCCCATTTTGGTATCACCTTTTTGGAACAGATACATTTGTGTTTCTATTTCATCCCAATTCTCTTTATCACTTAATACCTCTGCCCG
>DBXG01000008.1 GCA_002309215.1 Alphaproteobacteria bacterium UBA1218
GATAATGAAGAACCAGACTGGGACCCGCAATACCTCAAATGGGAACCGATAGCCCAAAACGGATATACAATGGCGGAAGAGTTTGAAGATGAAAATTTAACCAGTGGCTTAAACGCGGGTGAATGGAGTGTGACATTTACCGAAGGAACAATCAAAGGTCGTGCACTATGCAGTTCTACGAGCGGCACATACGGGACCACAGGCACCCCGAATGAAACAGGCGGTGGACGATATTGTTGGTGTGCTGGAACAGACTTTGGAAATTCATGTCATGTCGCGTCCCCTTCGTGGGTCTGCCACATCGCCTACGGCGATTCGGGCGGTTGTGCGGACCGCTGTGCGAACGCCTGCGCTGGGCACGTGATCGACTATTCCGATTTCGGGTCCGATTTCCGGCGCGCGATATTCGGTGTGACACAATAAGATTAATAATACAAAAAACATCGTCCGTTTGGACGGTGTTTTTTTTGCTTGCGTACGATTCGTGATTTGTTCTATGATAGATTCAAGGAAGGAAAGGAATGAAATATTTTTCATCATCTGTTGCATTGTATTTAATGTTAATTAGTGCCGGGAATTCTGCGTATTTGCCGGTCGTTGATGTGTCGCGTGGCGATGTGTCTGCACGTGCATTGTTTGGTGAAGAAATTGTTCCGCAAAAGACGTTTGCTGTTGCCCCACGTGTATCAGAAAATAAAAAAGTTGTTGCACGCAGTGCTAAAAAAATTGCCAGTGCAAATACCGCAACCGCAGATATTTTGAAACCTAAACGCCCCAGTTCTGATTTGTGGGCGCGCAGCGCAGAAGAACCATTACGCATGCCACGTATGGATGAAATCGCTGTGATTAATTCTGATGCTGTATTGCCCGAAGAATCTTTGTTTGAAAAACCAACTGTGGTCGCAAAGGCAGAAACACCAAAAGTAATCGCACGGCAAGAAACACCACGTATTGCGCGTGATGAAGCAATGGATGAATTGAAAAAATTGCGTGCCGAAGTTGCCAGATTGGCAAAATTACAACAAGAATCTGAAGCGCGTGTCGCAAACGCACGTCCAATTATCGTTCAAACACCAATTTCTGGTGAAACACATGTAAAACCGGCAGAAGAAAAACGTTCTGTATCTGTTCGTCGTGAAATTGTACCACCTGTGTCTGAAACTTCGAATGTTGCGCGTGCTTCGATTAGCCAAGTTGCAGAACCAAAATTGACATCGGTCAGTGAAATGTCAAAGATGTCACCAAACGAATTGAAAAAGGCTTTCAAGAAAACTTATCTTTCTGAAAATAAACACTTATCAACATACACGGTAAGCGACAGTTATGACGAAGTCAGTGACATGTCTACATCTATCGAAGGTTTTTCTGCTCAACGTGATTTATCTGAAATAGAAAGCGGTATTCGTCCACTGGAAATTAAAATTTCTTTCTTGAATGGCGATTCAAGTTTGACACGTGAAAATTATACTTTGTTAAGTGAATCTGCAGCAATCGTTGTTAATAATCCAAAACGTGCGATTCAGGTCGCAATACCAGAAGCTGCAACTAAAACCAAAGATTCAAGAAAATTGGCTGCACGTAGATTGGCAATCATCGAACAGGTTTTACGTGATACTGGTATCGCAGAACAAAGAATCGTTCCTGTGTTATCTCAACGCGATGATGATGTTTTTGTGTTGCGCGTAATTTCTGGCGATGCTTTTGAATCATTGACTAAGCAGAAACGTAATATGTTTGGTGACAATGTTTCACATAAAACATACAAAAGTATGACGTGGTAAATTTATTCAAATCTTTTCTTGATTTTGTATATCCACCATTATGTCCGATATGTAATGATAATGTTGAATCGCATGGCAGTTTATGCAGTAATTGTTGGGCGCGGTTTAATTGGATTTCAAATCCAAAATGTTTCAAATGCGGGTATCCGTTTCCGGCAGACCTTGATTTAGGACCAACCCCGATGTGCCCGCATTGTGCGTCTGGCGAATGTGAATTAGATTTTATTCGCAGCGCATGTGTATATGATGATGTTTCTAAGAATATTATGTTGCCATTCAAACATGCATCAAACCTTAAATACAAAATACTGATGTCGCGTGCGATGATAAATTGTCTGCGTGATTTAGATTTGAATGTAGATGTTGTAATACCTGTGCCATTGGCGTACAAAAGATTGTGGTATCGTGGTTATAACCAGGCAACACTTTTGGCGCGTCCGATTGCAAAATATTTTAATGCGATTCTGGATGTTGATTCTTTGTACAGAAAATACAAACCTGATATGGGGCATAAAACATCAAAACAACGTCGTGAAAATGTTCATGGTGTTTTCAAAGTTATAAAAAATGAAAATATTTCTGGCAAAAAGATTTTATTGGTTGATGATGTTATGACAAGTGGCGCAACATTTTATGAATTAAATCGTGTTTTGCGCAATGCGGGCGCATCTGCCGTATACGCGGTTTCGTTCTGTCGTGTTGTGCATGCAATTTAATGTTTTATACTGCACAAAGATTGTTGTAAAAACTTTGCAATTTCTAATTCTGAATTATTCATAGTTTGTGCAGTTTCTTGTAAATCAGTTTTTTCTTTGGCAGCATTTAAAATATCAATCATATCTTTTTGTTCGCTGGTCAAAGGTTTCGAATTTGTTTCGTCCCATTTTACAGAAAGTATATTTTTGCCATTTACATTTATGCTGTAAAAATTATTAGCCCACCCATTTGTTATACGCAAGATTTCTTTTTTGTTTTTATCAACGATAGTATATTTGTCACCCGTAGATATCTTGTCGTGAATAATCATATTGTTGTGAATAGTTTCTTTGATTAACATTTTTACAATTTTATTCATTTTTGCCCCCAAATTTACATAAAAATAATATGCTTTTTATAGCGTGTTTTCATTAGGAATGTTTTGTTGTTGTGAAACTTTTTATATTACGTGTTTGCATTAATATAAAGATTAGAAAAACCTTGACTATACAATGATTCTTTTTATAATTATTGCGCGGTTTTACAATGAAAATATCAAAAATAGGATATGCTTATGCCAAGTTATAAGACACAAAAAGGGTTGGATAATAAATTAGATTTTGCCAGTGTGGAAAATCGTTGCGTCGATTTTTGGCAGGTGAATAATGTTTATGCTTATGATAAAGATGCGCCACGTGATAATACTTATGTGGTTGATACACCGCCTCCAACTGTATCTGGTTCTTTGCATATTGGACATATTATGAGTTATACACAAACAGATATAACTGTTCGTTGGCAGCGCATGAACGGTAAAGCGATTTTCTATCCGATTGGATGGGACGATAATGGTTTACCGACAGAACGTCGTGTGCAAAATTATTATGGTATTTCATGTGATGCAGATTTGCCGTATGATGAAAATTTTGTCGCAGAACATGTTGAAGATGTCAAAGAATTGCGTCCTGTGTCACGTCGTAATTTTATTGAAACTTGTCATTTGTTAACACAGAACGATGAAAAAGTTTTCGAAGATATATTTCATCGTGTTGGGCATTCATACGATTGGAATTTAATGTATACTACTATTTCGCCAGAAGCAATTAAAGTTTCTCAGAAATCGTTTTTAGATTTGGTTAAAAAGGGTTTCTGTAAAATCGTCGAAGCGCCTACGATGTGGGATGTAGATTTTCAATCTGCTGTTGCTCAGGCGGAAATAGAAGACAGAGAAATGGCTGGCTTTTTCCATGATATAAAATTTGGTATCAAAGACGAACCAGGTGAATTTTTCAAAATAGCAACTACACGTCCTGAATTTTTACCTGCGTGTATCGCGGTGGTTGCACATCCTGATGATGAAAGATACAAAAAATATTTTGGAAAAACTGCTGTTGTTCCATTATTTAATATTCCTGTGCCAATCGTGCCGTCTGAACATGCGGAACCAGATAAAGGTACTGGAATTATGATGGTTTGTACTTTTGGTGATGCGGCTGACGTTGCATGGTGGAAACAGTCTGGTTTGCCAATCAAACAAATTATTGGAAAAGATGGTCGCATAATCCCATTAGAATATGGCAAAGGTAATTTTGTTTCTTTGGATGCGCCAAAGGCACGAGAATATTACGATAAATTAGCAGGATTGACCGTAAAAAAAGCGCGTGCACAAATTGTAGAATTTTTGCGCGAAAGTGGTGATTTGTTGGCAGAACCGCGCCCGTTAACACATCCTGTAAAGTTTTACGAAAAGGGTTCAAGACCATTGGAATTTGTATCTTCTCGTCAATGGTTTATAGATGTTTTACGTATCAAGCAAGAATTAATAGATCAAGGCCGTAAAATAAAATGGTATCCTCAGCATATGCAATCAAGATATGAGGCATGGGTAAATGGGTTGAATCAAGATTGGTGTATTTCTCGTCAGCGTTTCTTTGGTGTGCCATTTCCTGTTTGGTATCATATCGATGACAAAGGCAATATAGATTATTCTCGTCCAATTTATGCAAATGTGGAACAATTACCAGTTGATCCTATGATTGATGTTCCAAACGGGTTTGTTGAATCACAACGCGGACAACCGAATGGTTTTGTTGGTGAAAAAGATATTATGGATACATGGGCAACATCTTCTGTGACACCGCAGATTGCAATGGAAATTGCACCAAAAGGTCATCATATTTCGTTGCCTTTTGATGTCAGACCTCAAGCACATGATATTATTCGTACGTGGGCTTTCTACACGATTATGAAAGCATATGCTTCCGAAGGAATGATACCTTGGTATCAGGCACATATCAGTGGTTTTGTGCTTGATCCTGATCGTAAAAAGATGAGTAAGTCCAAAGGTAATGTGATAACACCAATAAATCTGATTGAAAAATATTCTGCTGATGCTGTTCGGTATTGGGCAGGACGTGCGCGTTTAGGTATCGATGCAACTTTTGAAGAAAAAGTTATGGACCAGGGTAAAAAGTTGTGTAACAAATTCTTTAACGCGTCTAAATTTGTGTTCAATATTGTTGAACAAAGTGGGATTGATGTCACAAAAGATTATCTTTCAAATATAAACAATGAATTAGATTGCGCGTGGATTGCAAAAATGGCAAGTTGTGTTACTGCATCACGTCGTTCGTTCAGCTCTAATGATTATGCAGGGGCATTAGAAACAACAGAAAAATTATTCTGGGATTTTTGTGATAATTATTTAGAAATAGTTAAAGGACGTGCGTACAGTACAGATAATGCATCGGCAGTTTCGTCTTTGATGTTATCAATAGATTTGTTCTGTTTGATGTTTGCGCCATTCTTGGTGTTTATCACAGAAGAAGTTTATCAGGCTAGACCGTGGGGAACAGATACAAAATCTATCCATATACAGAAATATCCAACATCTGATTCTTATACACGTGTTGGAACAAATTATGATTTGTATACGGCCATAGTGTCTATTGTTGAAAAAGTACGTAAAGCAAAATCTGAACAACAAAAATCTGTTAAAACACCTGTGGTGTGTTTGAAGATTGGTGGTCGTGAAAACGATTTGAAACTTGTTTCTCTGGCTCAAGATGATTTACAAAAAGTTTTGAATATCGTTGAAGGTAATGTTGTATATGAAACATGTGACGAAGATTTAGGTTTGCATGGCATAGAATTGGCTATAGAATAAAAAATCATGGTATTTTAAAGTATTATGAAATTGCGCATGTTGATTAATTTTTCAACATGTGCAATAATACAAGCAGGCAAAGGAGAGTTTGTACATGGTTGATAAATTAACAGAAGAACATGTTTTGAAAACCTATCAATGTGATCGGTATGGTTTTATGCGTCCAATTACTTTGATGAATATATTACAAGGTTTGGCTGGAACGCATGCTGATAATCTGGGGGTTGGCCGCAGTGTTTGTGATGCGAAAAATATCGCGTGGGTTTTAACACATATGTTTGTTGACATTATTGATATGCCGCGTACAAACGAAAAATTAATATATTCTACATGGCCATCTGGTTCTGGTGCTGTGCGTTCTGAACGTGATTTCGAAGTAAGAGATAAAACTGGTAAATTAAGAATTCGTGCAATATCTCAGTGGGTTTTGATTGATTTGAAAACCCGTCGTCCAGTGCGTATTTCTGATTCTTTTCCTGATTGGGCAGGATTGTCAGAACGTGTATGGAATCGTGATTTTGACAAAGGAACTGATTTTATCCCGACAAAAACGCATGTGATGGCGTGTCGTTTTGATGATATAGATGTGAATCAACATATAAATAATGCTGTTTATACAGTGTGGGCAACAGAAAGTGTTGGTTTTGAATATCGTAACGCACACAAATTGCGTGGTATAGATATTTATTTTGAACACGAGATAAACCCGAATACTCCGACTGTTCGCATAGAAATTGGTTTTGATGATATGGTCACGCGTCATAAAATTATGACTCAGGAAGTCGAACATGCAAAAGTGGTTTGTTATTGGTACAAAAATAATTAATGGTATGTTCAGTGTTTTTATGATAAAATACCCCATGTGAGAACGTGGGGTTTTAATATGAAAAAAATAGCTTTGTCACTTTTGTTTTTGCCAGTTGTTGCAATGGCAGAATCAGATGCGGAAATTGCATTAAATGATGCGATTGGTGCGGCGCGTCTAAGTTGTTCCGGAATATCTGCACGAATGGAAAATATAAAAAAGATGGCGGGTATTGGTACTGTTGTTAATGCTGCTGGGACTGTGGCTGGTGCTGGGGGTGTTGCGGCTGGACATTTCAAGATGAAGGCTGATACTAAGGCAATGGGTGCTTCGATGGCAAAATCTCAATCAGATGCAATTATTGCAAAATTAAGGAAGCAAGAATTATCTGCACAAAATCAAGCGGCGTTAAAGTATGCGTTTTCTATATCACCAGATTTGGAAAAAAATTTAAAAATATTGGCTGAGCAGGAAGACACCAAAGAACAAACAATCACCGCTTATGAAGCGTTAAGCGCAAATTCACAAAAAACAATAAACGAACAACAGAAAAAATCAGATACGCTTGGCAATGCCAGAACTGGTTTGTTTGCGATGGATACTGTTTCAAATGTTGCAGGTGCGGTTGTCGCATCAAAGACAGTGGCAGACGATGATTTTATTGAACAAATAAACAAATGTGTGGAATCGTTAAGTAAATTAAGTGATGCGCGTACACGTGTCAAAGTTGAAGATGGTGCAAACGCGAATCAACAACAAATGAATTTAAGTCAAAATATACTGGATAAATGCGGTGAATATAAGTCACTAGATTTGAAACAGTTAAATAATCTGGGCAAGGGCGCGATGATTGCTAATTCTGTTGGTGCTGCAACAGGTGCTGTGGCAACGATAACCAGTGCATTGGGAACCAATAAAAAAGTATCAACAATAGAGGCCTATTCTCAAGAGGACGCAAAAAAGTTTTTCAAGACAAATCATACCAGTAATATTATGGGTGGTGTGACGACCGCTGCTTCGTTAACAGGAACAGTATTAAATGCAACTCAAATAAAGACGGTCAAAAAAACCCTGGAAATTACCCAAGCATGCGAGGAGGCTTTGCAATGATAAAACGTACATTATTAACATCTGTATTTTTATTTGTGCCTTTGGTTGCGTCATGGGCAGAGGATACATTGGTTATTGGTCCTGAACAAAGTTTAACAGAAAAGAATCTGCCGTTGGTTTATGATGTTATGGATAACGTATATCGCGATACGGTGCTTGATCGAGGATGTCATAATACAAAGAGTATTTTTGAAGAATTTGTTAATGGAAAAATAACGGTTCCTTTTTCGGCAAAAGAGTTATTAGATTTGTGCAAAAAAGTATCTTATACGGATTTTGATGGCGGTCTTGGTGAGTGTCGTAGAAAACATTGTCCGCATTTTGTTCTTAGATATATTCAAGATATCGCAGAATATCAAAGAATAGAAAAGGTAGTCCTTGACGGTGTGCCTTTTGACGAAGAAAAATTTAAACTTTTGTCATCTGATTATGATAATTGTAAGTTTTATGATTTTGAGCGAGAAATTAAAGAGATTAAGTTGGGTGGAAGAGAAACATTCACTATATCAGAATTACTAGATATCTGTCGGCGTAAAACCTATGGTTGTCCAGCAGAGGAGATATGCGTTGATGTAATTTACGATTACAAAGAAATGCTTTCAGGTAAAATAGTAATAAATGAATCTGATGCCAGTGGTACAAA
>DBXG01000002.1 GCA_002309215.1 Alphaproteobacteria bacterium UBA1218
GGGACTGTCGTTTTGAATGATGAACAACAGTCGGCTGCAAACGAAATTGCCGATGCATTAAAACAAAATAACTTTTCTGTGCATTTGTTGGACGGAATAACAGGTTCAGGCAAGACCCAGGTTTATTTTGATTCTGCCTTGCGCGCATATAATGCGGGTAAGTCAGTTTTGTTGATGATGCCTGAAATTGCATTGACCGCCCAGTTTATGTCCCGATTTGAAAAGCGTTTTGGTGCACCGCCTGTGGTTTGGCACAGTAATTTGACAGCTGCGCGTCGACGTGATATTTGGCGCGGTGTTGCAGATGGTTCGATAAAAATGGTTGTCGGAACACGTAGCGCTTTGTTTCTGCCATGGCAAAATTTGGGGCTGATAGTTATTGACGAAGAACATGATACTTCGTATAAGCAGGAAGATATGGGAAATTATCATGCGCGTGATATGGCGATATTGCGTGCGAAAATCGCGAATTTTCCAGTAGTGCTGGCCAGCGCTACTCCATCAGTTGAAACTTTGCATAATGTTGCGCTGGGAAAATACAAGCGTCTGCGTTTAATGTCGCGTTTTGGTGGGGCCCAGTTGCCAAAGATTGAAACCATAGATATGCGTGCGCAAAGACCAGAGCCATATAAAGTTGATAAAGATTCAGAAAATGAAATATCTGGCAATTTATCACCCCAGTTATGCGAAGCGATATCAGATACTTTGGCACAACACAGACAGGTTATGTTGTTTATAAATCGTCGTGGTTTTGCGCCGATTGTGCAATGTAAAAAATGTGGCTGGGTCGCCCAGTGTCCGGATTGTTCGGTCGGTATGAATTATCATAAACGTATTGGCAAATTATTGTGTCATATGTGTGGTAAAACTGTTGCATTGCCAGATAAGTGTCCACAATGCGGAAACGATGTTTCTATGCGTGGTGTGGGATTGGAAAAAATTCAAGAAGAAGTATCAGCAAAGTTTCCAAACGCGCGCACAGCATTGGTTTCCAGCGATACAATAATGTCGCGCGAAGCATTGGAAAGATTAGTTCATAAAATGGAAAACGGTGAAATAGACATCGTAATTGGAACACAGATTTTAGCCAAGGGACATCATTTCCCAAATCTGACTTTGGTTGGTGTTGTTGATGCGGATATGGGGTTGTTCGGTACAGATTTTCGTGCTGGTGAACATACTTTTCAACAATTATTTCAGGTCGCAGGTCGGGCAGGGCGTGGTGAATTTCCAGGTCGTGTATTATTGCAGACATATCAGCCAGAACATCCAGTTATAACTGCGATTTGTAAAGGTAACAGGGACGAATTTATGGCGTCTGATATGGAATCACGTAAAAACGCAAAAATGCCACCGTATGGCCAACTGATTGCTGTGGTGGTAGAGGCAGACAAAGAACCAACATTGAAAAAGTATTGCGAACAATTGGCAAATGCAGCACCAAAATTAAACGGTGGAAAAATTATGGGACCAATCGCTGCCCAGATTTATCAAATTCGTAATTGGTACCGTATGCGTTTTTTGGTCGCGGGTGAAGCCAAGGCAAATTTACAACCGATTGTTCGTGATTGGCTGAATAAAGTAAAACAGCCCGCCAATATTCGTGTTAAAATCGACGTCAATCCCCAGAATTTTATGTAAAATAAAACCCTGAAATAATTCAGGGTTTGTTTTCTTTTATCTAGACTCGAGACCTGCCGATATGAAAGAATCAAGATAATCTAATACTTTCTGTTGGTTTTTCTGTCTGTTTTTAACGGCTTCTTCAGCTTGCTTTTTTTTCTCATCTTTTATATATTTGTCGTGTATCATATCAACTAGCAATTGTTTAAACTCTTTGCTTAGCTCTTTATTCAAATCTGTATTCAAATTTGTTATTTTTATACTTCTACAAGCGCCACTCATCCCATCTCGTTCTATAAACAAAATTTGTTCTGTTTTACATTCTGTATTAACTATTATTTTGTGTATAAGCTTGTAACCGTTTACCGGGTATTCTACTGAACCAGGAACGTCTTTTATCTCAATATCTGGTTGTTCTAGTAATTTTTTAAATTTTTGTAACATTTTTTGTTCAAATACACTCATCATTTTTATCTCGTTTTTTTGTTGTTTATTGTTTTAACGACCACATTTGTTGTTCAGATAATTCATCATAGCACAAACACCTATACCGCCAGAGAAAACTATAGCAGATTCACTGATAGTGTTGGAAATCAGATAACCCCAATCTATATTTTGAGATGTTTTCAGCATCTGATCAGCGGTGCCACTTGCAAGACCAAGAGCGTAAAAACCGCTAAACACAGCCATAAATTTAATCTTATCGACAAATTCACTATATGTTTTTTCTTTGTCTGACATTTTCAATCCTTTTGTTTATTAAATTTTTGTTGTGTCTTAACGACCGTTTTGGTTGTTTTGATATTGTTCAATACGCTTATCTTTCATGGACTTTATTTTATTGTATATCAGGCTTCCTGTCACACCAACTGAATAACAAGCCCCAAAGAATATAGTGCTGTCTGCGATGATATCTATCCAGCCGGCTGGTTGTCCGTATTTAGCGCCCCATGCATAGCCAATAACATATGGAATCGTCAATTTCACAGAGTTATTAAATATTTTATCAAAATCTACTTTTGTTT
>DBXG01000038.1 GCA_002309215.1 Alphaproteobacteria bacterium UBA1218
ACAAGACGGGGCGGGTATTCCGGTGTGTTTGTTTCAAAGAACGTCTGGAACAATGGCTTATTCAACATATATTTACGAATATTATTTTGTGCTTGAATATTTTTATCAACCCTCCCCGTCCGCTTTCGCTTCGCTACAGCGAGACACCCCGCCCCAGGCGGGGAACCAGTATCAGGCGAGAACGTAATAAAAAAACACCCATGCGGGTGTTTTCTTATTGTGGTGGAGGCACAGAGATTGGCTCGGCACAAATGCCTGCGCCGCATTCGTATTGCGTTCGCTTCACTTCGTTTGCAAACACAAACTCATAGACGAACTCTGTCGTTCTCATCTCTGTGCCGACAAAAATTAAAACCACCTTTCGGTGGTTTTGATTTTTGGTGGAGGCACAGAGATTCGAACTCTGGACCCAATGATTAAAAGTCATTTGCTCTACCAACTGAGCTATGCCTCCAAAACTATGCATTTTGCATCAGGTCTGGGCGATATTTTGACACATAAAAAACAAAAAATCAAGAAATTTTTACACTTTTTTACAAAAATGCGAAATTGAACACTAAATCGATTCTGGTGAATTGGAAAACAAAAAGGTTATTACCGATGTCGTGTTCAATTTCAGGCTATGATTTTGCCTGGAAAACACACAAAGTACAACTTGTATGAATGCCTAGGTTTTTAGGCGTCTTTGACATTTTTTCTTGATTTTTCGGTTCTCTGGTGTATCATCTTGTGGCTTTAGAAAAACAAAGGGTATAATATGAGCAATTTTTTGACTGAATGGTTTTACAAAAGGCTTGAAGAAGAATGCAAAAATTGGAAAGCAAAACAAGAAGCCAATATTAAATCTACAAAAAAACATGATAACAAAGTGACATACAAAAAAATTCAATTTGTCCCTAACACAAAAGGAATATACGACGAGTCGCATTCTACACTAAGTGTTGTGTATAATAGTACAGCACCCAAAAAACGTGTCAAAAATCAACAAACAACAAATTTTGCAGTCAATCCACGCGGTGCAGGAAGTGATTTCGTTTTTGTCGCTGGACTGTGGGGTGAAATAAATTGTGGCAAATACGAAATAGCAGATTTAAGACAGACTTGTTTGGCCAAAGTTGATTCTGTTATTGGGGCTAAATACACCTATATGAAAGGTGCAAACAATGTGTCTTGTGTAATGAATTTCAGAGAAAGTATAGTTGTCGATTTATCTGAAACAAATTTGGCGCATGCAGAAATATGGTTTAATTTGCGGGGCAAAACTATAAACCTGTCAAAAACAACAGGATTGCCAGAGGTTTTGGTTGTTGGCAATACAAAATGTGTTATATTCAAGAACGCACAAATGCACAATGTTAAAAAGATTGTTTGCGGCAAAAATACAAAACTGAAAAATCTGCCTTCTGATTTTACTGGTGAAATCAAACGCATAACTGGCAAAAAGATGAGTGAAATGATTGCAAGTGACCCTGAATACAGCAGTCATGTCAGAAACCAGAAACAAAGATTTCGCCAACCAAAAGTAAGATAACTGTTCAACAATACACAGAACATAAAATCTTATAGAGAACCTGCGATAAAAATGATATAATTTTCACTATGTTGATGAATATCATTTTATTAATCGCAGGTTTTTTGTTTCTGACATATGGCGCAGATATGTTTATTGATGGTGCGTCTGCTTTGGCACGCCGTTTTCATATTCCTGAAATTGTAATCGGTTTAACAGTTGTCGCTTTTGGGACCAGTTTATCCGAAGCGTCTGTTTCCATTGCATCTGTTTTGCATGGTGCAGACGGTGTGGCTGTTGGAAACATATTAGGATCAAACATTGCAAATATATTTTTGGTTTTAGGTATAACTGCGATAATAACAACGTTGTCAATCCAGAAAAATACTATTCGATACGAAATACCTTTTGTTGGTTTTATAACATTATTGTTGATGTGTATCGGGGCTTATTATGGTATTATATCTCGCTTTTGGTCAGGGGTATTGGTTGCTTTGTTATGCCTGTTTATGTTCTATCTTGTCTGTTGTTCAAGGCAAGAGATTGAATCAGACACACCTGCCCCACACATGTCCGGAATAAAAATGATTCTGTTTTTAGTGGTTGGTATAGCAGCAGTTATCTTCAGCAGTAATTTAATAGTTGATTCATCTGTTAATATTGCACGCGCAATAAAGATATCTGAACGCGTAATTGGTTTAACGGTCATTGCATTTGGAACCAGTTTGCCTGAATTGGTGACTTGTATCGTGGCTGCAATAAAAAAACGTTCTGATTTGGCAGTCGGCAATATAATTGGCTCTAATATAATAAACATATTATTTGTGCTGGGAGTGACTGGATTGATAAAGCCGATACCTTTTGAACCTGCATTTTTGATTGACGGTGCTGTTGGAATTATAGCGGTTGTAATGTTATGGCTGTTTGTATTTCGTTGTGGAAAATTGACACGCAACAACGGAATTGTGTTATTGCTGTCGTATTTTTTCTATCTGGGATATTTGTTTATGTAAGTTATATTTTTATCTGTGCTTGTATATTCCACACTGAATCAAAGCTGTTCGTAAATTCGGATAATAAGGAACATCTTTGCGCAGGTAATGATTGTATTTTGTCGCGTTATTGCTTATCATCACAATCGGAATATTTTTTTCAATACAGCCAGATATAACATATGGTGAATCATCAAAATGCAAATTTGTTTTCAGTTCGCGCAAAATATCTGTTTTTTTGCCTTCTTGGTCATACACTTGCTCGAAATCGCAATGTATACCAGCATTTAATAGTTGTTGGAACGTTTTCTGGGGCTGTTTTAACATTCGTTCTGTGACAAATAACACTTCTAAATCAGGTCTTTGCATTAAATTATTCAGAATATATGGTATTTTTCTGTCTACTAACGGCATACTATACAACATATCATCAGCAAACAGTTTTCTTAACTCTTTCACAATATCATCATCAAAACATTTACGCAAATTCCAATCTGTATATTCGGCGTACTTTAGAGCGGTATACCCAGCGTTCTCAAAAGCCCGATTGAACAGAGGACGATTATCAAAAAGAACCTGATCTAAATCGATAGTGATTTTCATGATATTATTTATTAATATTGCATTTTATTTTTGTCTGCACGAAAAGTTGACGTGATAAACCGGGTATGTTTGGCCTCGTATGCAATCCCCGCCAGTTCGTGTTTATGTTTTTTCAATGTAGCACGAATATGCTTCATAATCTGTTTTATGGATTTTGGAATACCGCGTTCAACACAGTCATATGTTGGTTGCAAAGTTTCCAAATCAAAATTACAATTGTCACCATTATAAGTCACTGACACAAACTGGGCAACAGAATCGTATTGTAAAGATTTTATCTTTACCTTGACCCGCGCAGGGGTTAGTTTCTTTATAACCTTGCTACCATCATTAGTGACCACGATGCATTTCTTTTCTTGGCGTTGGCCTTCCATACCAGCAGCGACTAACATATCATCCAAGTCGTTCATTATACTTTTTTCTGTATCAAATATCATTTTGTATTCCTGGGTTTTGTTTTATAGCAGGCCTAAATTAGCACATTTTTTCACAAACGCAAGCAAAATCAGCCCTGTGCCGTATCAATGTAACTTTTTCCGAGCGCTGTATCCTGTGGAATAAAACCAATCATCAATGGTTGATAAAGTCGTTTCCAAATACCTGGCGATTTCTTGCACAGGGTTATGATATTTACATTCATTCAGAATCTGGTTCAATTCTTGGGCTATGAATGACAAAATCTGGGTATGTTGGGGGTCCAAGATTTCTATCTTGTCGCTTTTATAAAGCAAATCTTCCAATTCACGCAGATGTTTTCGCAACAAACGCAGATATTTCGCATCAAAATCTAGTTTTTTATAGTTCAGGTTTATGTCCTGCATAGGAACTTCAATACGTGGCAAATTGGATATATTTTTAATTTGTGCCAAGATTTTGAATAATAACGAGTCTATGTTTTGGATGGTTTTAGTACGTTGATGTTTGTGCATGCGTTTTGTAATCAGATAGTTAGAATAATCATAGAACAAAAACACCAAAGGTATTGCAAGCAATGATGCTGCAACATTATCCATTAAATCAATCCAACCAGAACTATGCACATATTTTTGCGACGCATAGAAAACAACTACACCGCCCAAAATGGACAAGACATAAGGAATCATTTTTAAAAGAAAACCAACAAATTTCATATCATACAATATACACCTTTTGTTATCTCTGTGCGAGTGGAACAAAATCCCAGAACGCATGGGAATTGCTCTTGCTGGGAACAGTCTTGGTTCCCCGCCCATGGCGGGGTGGATTGTGACGCAGTCACAAGACGGGGCGGGTATTCCGGATTATCCGTAATACCAAACGTCTGGAACAATAACAATTGACCCCTCTCCGCCCTGCGGGCACCCCTCCGACGGAGGGGAATACCCCTGTTTGTATGATGTGAGAGAAACAAAAACAAAATGCGACAATCTCTTGAAAATCTGCTAAAAAATGCTATAATGTACAGGACAAGGGCAGAGTTTTAATCAAGAGGTGTCATCATGGCAAACACAATGGAAAAGTTTTTGGCTAATTACTACAAGCAGTTGCATTTCAATGCTATGCCCCCAGAAGTTCGTGCGCGTTTCGATGAATGGGTAAAGAAAGGCACCTTGACTGATGAAATGAAACTTTGGGTTCGGGATTATATGACGCCGGATCACAAAAACAAAGCATTGCCCGACCCTGCAGATATAAACAATCTGGACAAAGACGAAGCCAAAAAGTTATACATTGCATTTCAACAGGCTTTCGCTGCCATGGCTGCGGACAAAGACAAATTCCAAGACAGTAATCCACAAGCCTATAATTTTGTTGATGAACATTTTGGTGATTCAGGAAAACCCTTTCAGATATCACCTGCAAAAGAAACCTGTAAAAAGGGTATCAAAGATATAATTGGTCTGATTCAAATGGACCCCGTAGTAGCGCAAATTGTTTTGAGGGCAACAGATTCTGACAATAAAAAACTTTTTACAGATCCACAAGCGCTTGGCAAGTTCATTAAAGACTGTGAGGCTGAAAAGTTTAACACAAATCCTGCTGTTCGAACTAAAATAAAAATAGTTGCGAATAGGCTGTATGATTTCTTGTATGATTTTACAGTACAGGGTGACGATTCTCGTAAAGTACGAGATGAAATTGAAAACATCCAGGAAAGTTTAGATGCCGTAAGGGCGCCAAATGCTTTTGAGTTAGAGCCAAACGATATAAGCGACGATAAATTAAAAGATTTCTTGGAAATATACGCAAAACCAGATGGCGGTTTATTACAAACGCTTTACTATAACAAGAAAATTCGCGATCAATTTGCTAAATATGATCGTGAAGGTAAAATAATTAAACACATACAAGCGGCCGAAGGGGACGTTAATTATCAGGACAGCAACCAGGCTAAGTATGTTGATCCAAAATATAAAGATTACAAAACCCCATTTCAACAGCTGAAAGATTGGGCCAAGGACACATATGAAGACTGTTTCAAGAAATACGAAGAACTGCGTGGTGCCCCGCTGTTTGTTATGGAAGAATCCAAAGAAATATTCAAAGTAATTGATAAAGAAAAAATAAAACCAAGCGACGGATTGAAAACATTATTGGACAAAGCAGCGAATGTTGAGAAAAATATCAATAATGAAGAAGTTCGCCAACATTTCAAATGGTTTGTTGAGACTTTGACACCAATCGCAAAAAAAATGCCAAACGCGGTGGAAGGTGCATGGAAAAACTCCACCCAGATGAAGGCGATTATTGAACAAATTATTCTGAAGGCTACCGACCCAAAAAACGACGATACGCACGCGATGGAAAAAGCGATGACCGCGATGGAAATTATGAACGCTATGAAATATGGTTTGATGACCAGCAACATTATGGATGCGATGAAACAAACTGAATTTTCTATATTTTCAGATGACAAGTTATCATGGAACAACAATGAAGCCATTCAATTTGTGACACGCGCATTTGATAAAAGTATCAAGGCTGCATTTTTGGGTATTGGATATGCTGTGACTATTGTAAAAAACAAAATATCATTATCCAACAGTGAGTTTACAAACAGAAATAATAGAAACAACAGCGAATTAGCAAAACGTTTTAGAAAAGCACAACAAAATCTGATTGATGGCAAAAAAACATTACAAGATGAAATCACAAGCCAAGAAACCGCCAAAAACCAGAAAGAAGCGGAACAAAACGATGCTTTGGAAAAATTGAAAACCATCACAGGTAAAACAGAACAAGATGCCATTCTGAACGAGGCAAAAAAACGGAAAAAAGACATTGAAGACGAACGTAAAAAGCACGAAAAGAAACGTGATGAAGCCCAGGAACAAATTAATAAACTTCAATCTACAATCGACCCCCTGAAGAAAACAATGGCTGAAAATGAAGATGGTTATAACAAATATAACGAACTACAAAGAATTATTGACGGTAAAGATGTAGAAGAACTTAGAGAACAGACAAACAAGAACAACGCAAAGATACTGGAGCAAATTGCCGAATTACAACAAATATTGACAGAAGACGAACCAGACCCAGAACTTAAAAAATCTCGAAATGATGCTGTGAATCAACAGATCGTGCAATTAAGATTAGATATCACAAAAAACAAACAAACATTGCAAGATGCAGAAGATACCCAGGATGGTCGAATAACAAAAGCAAAAGAAGCCCAAGAACAATTCGAAAACGCTTATAACGCCTATAAAGGCGCTGAAGAGAAACTTGAACCAACAGAAGAAGCGCTTAAAACCGAAAATAAAAAATTAGAGGCGGCAAAACGAGAAATTGAAAAAAACAACAACAAAAATAAAGACTTGTTTGACAATGTAAACAAATTTGAGACCGCGGCGACAAGTATTCAAGAAATAAACAAGACTATTGATGAAAAACAAAATGCTTTGGATAACTGGGACCAACAACATATTAATAATATTCTGAAGCTGGAAGAGTTTTGGAACAGATTGCAAAAAGGTGAAAACACAGCATGGTTTGGACGTACCAGTAGTGCCCAGGCAAGATTTGATAAACAAAAGCAGATATTGTTCAGAGAGTTTCTGCAAAAACAAAGTTTGGCTGCTTGATTTTTATCGCAATTTGTGATACAATTGCGAATATTGGGACACCATAGAAACATGGTGTCTTTTTTTATCTTTCAACTAATTTTATGACTTGTACTTTACAGGGTTGGCAATGTACCAGAAAAATATGGTTAATAAAAACAGGAAAAATAAAATCACAGTTTGCTATTGAAACACGTAAAATGATTTGCTATTCTTTTGGGCGTAAAAAGGAACTTTTAATACAAACAAAAGGATAAAATCATGTATATACTTGCCCTGAATTGTGGTTCTTCGTCCCTGAAATATCAGGTTTTTGACGCAGATACAAAACAAGTCGTTGTTGGTGGTTTGGTTGAAAAAATCGGATTGCCAGATTCTTCGATTACTCAAAAATACCCTGATGGACACAAGGACAGAAAAGAAGTCGTTATGAAAGACCATAAAGACGCGCTGAACGTTGTTGTCGGTATGTTGCATGATGCGTCTGTGGATATCAAAGAAATTCGTGGTGTTGGACATCGTGTTGTGTTGGGTGGCGATAAATTTAATTCTTCTGTGGAAATCAATGACGAAGTTATGAAAAAAATTGATGAATTGTCTGAAATTGCACCACTGCATAATCCTGCTGCTTTGGTTGGTATTGTTGCAGCACAACAATTGATTCCAAATGCTAAACAGGTTGCAGTATTTGATACAGCATTCTATTACACCATGCCCGAAGAATCTTTCAGATATGCTATTCCAGAAGCATGGTATAAAAACTTGCAAGTTCGCAGATACGGCTATCATGGAACATCACACTTATATGTTTCTAAACGTGCTGCCGCAATGCTTGGCAAACCTGCAGATAAATGCAATTTGATTACTTTGCATATTGGTTCTGGCGCATCAGCCGCGGCAATTCGTAATGGTGTTGCCGTTGATACTTCTTTGGGTATGACACCTGTGGCTGGTTTAATTATGGGAACACGTTGTGGCGATTTAGATGCCGGTGTTGTTTTATATGTAATGCAAAAATTGGGCTTGACACCTGAACAAATGCAGAAACATTTAAACAAAGATTCTGGTTTGATGGGTATCACAAAATGTTTTTCAGACCGTCGTGATGTGGAAGCAAACAAAGAAAACAATCCAGAATGTCGTTTGGCGATAGATATGGAAGCACACACAGTTCGCAAATATATTGGTGCATTTATGGCTGAATTGGGACACGTTGACGCGATTGTGTTTACTGCTGGTGTTGGCGAAAACGATGCTTACTTGCGTTCCCAATACTGCAAAGGGTTGGAAGAATTGGGCATCAAATTGGACCCAAAGAAAAATGAAGAATCTGTGGCACGCAAAGGTGTTGAAGAAGCCATTATCAGCACAGACGACAGCCCTGTAAAAATCATGATGATTGCTACGAACGAAGAATTAGTAATTGTTGAAGATACTTTGGCAATTATGAATGGGACTTATAACCCAGACCATTTGAAAATGGCTTATTCGTTTGCAAAATAATTCATCATACGGCAAAATCAACTGGCGGGAAAACCGCCAGTTTTTTTATTGAATCGTGCATTGTTTTTTTGATAAACTGAATAACATGGACAAAGAAATCTTGGACTTTTTCAATACAGATTTGCAGTACATACATGGTGTGGGACCAGTTTTAGCATCAAAATTTAATGATGTGTTGGGGGGACGTCGGGTGCTGGATTTTCTGTTGCATGCGCCCTCTTACGTTCGGCCACGCGAAATATTGGATTCTGTAACCAACGCACAAACTGGCGATACAATTACGATTTCCTTGCTGATCAAATCGCACAAACGTGGCGGTGTATTTCGTGGACGTCGTCGTCCAACACAAATTGTATGCGCTGATAAATTTGCAGCCCCTGTTACAATACAATTTTTCAATGTAAATTATCTTGATTATTGGACTGAAAAATTACCGATTGGACAATGGCGTATCGTTAGTGGAAAACTCGATTTTTCACATAATACTGGCGCAATTATCAATCATCCTGAATTCATAGAAACACCTGAAAATGCACACAAGATTCCAAAGCATCAGGCAATTTATCCATCTGGTGAAGGGCTGACACAAAAAACTTTTTCTAATGTTCGCGACCAGATTTTTAACACGATTCACGAACGTATTGCCACAAAACAATTCAGCGACAGAATGCTTGAATTTATCGACGCTTTGGAACATGTCCATTATCCGATGAGTAATGATGATTTAGCACCGAATGGAACATATATGGCAAAGTTGGCATATTGCGAATTGTTTGCACATCAAACTGCTATTGCGATAAATCGACGCGCGCGCAAGGAACAAAAAAATCAGCGTCCAATTCGTGCAAAAAAATATGACTTGATTGACAGGTTTTATTCTATTTTACCATTTGAATTGACCGGGGCACAACAGCGAACGATTGACGAAATATTTGCTGATTTCCAAAAGCCTGTACCTATGATGCGCTTGGTTCAGGGCGATGTTGGCTCTGGCAAAACTATGGTTGCAATGGCAGCAGCAATTAAAATGGCTGAATCTGGTGCGCAAAGTGTTTTATTGGCACCGACAGACACACTGGCACAACAACATTTTGCTAAACTGGCACCAATGTGTGAAAAACTGGGTTTGGTTTGTGATGTTTTAACTGGACGCGATAAAGGGGCACAACGTCGTGAAAAACTGATTTCTTTGCGTTCTGGTCGAACAAAGTTGGCAATTGGGACACACGCCTTGTTTTCTGAAGATGTTGAATATAAAGATTTAGGTTTGGTTATAATTGATGAACAGCATCGTTTTGGGGTTGCGCAACGGACCGCTATGCGTGAAAAAGGCAACAATCCAGATATGCTGGCCTTATCTGCAACACCTATACCACGAACATTATCTATGACGATTTATGGCGATATGGATGTGTCGATTATAAACGAAAAACCTGCTGGACGCATACCAATCAAAACATCAAAAATTTCGGTCATGCGAACAAACGCGCTGATTGACAGAATCGCACCACAAATTGAAAATGGTGCGAAAGTGTTTTGGGTGTGCCCTTTGGTTGAAGAATCAGAAATTTCAGATATGACCGCTGCCCAATCGCGATTTGATGAACTGAAAAAACGTTTCCCGCATACTGGGCTTTGCCATGGTCAAATGGATAAAAAAGAACGCGACAAAGTTATGGCAGAGTTTGCAGATAAAAATTCCGAGATGCGTGTATTGGTTTCAACTACGGTTATAGAGGTTGGTATTGATGTTCCGTCTGCAACAATCATGGTGATTGAAAATGCAGAAAGATTTGGACTGGCGGCATTGCACCAATTGCGCGGACGCGTGGGACGTGGTTCTTTGCAATCATATTGCATATTGTTATATGGCAACAACATAACCCCTGATGGTCTGAAAAGACTGGATGTATTATGCGAAACCGAAGACGGCTTTGCTATTGCAGAACAAGATTTAATGATGCGTGGTGTTGGCGAATTATTGGGCACAAAACAATCGGGTTGGATACAATATCATTTTGTGGACTATCGCGAACATCGCGATTTATTCCGCTTGGCATCCAGCGCGGCACGCGACAGCGAACCAGACACCATGACACGCGATTTAATGTATATATTTGATTGTGGGGTAAATGTCGGTGCGTAAAATTATTGCGATTTTTGTTGCACTTTTTAT
>DBXG01000017.1 GCA_002309215.1 Alphaproteobacteria bacterium UBA1218
CCTGTGGCTAAATATGCCCAAGATGCGCCAAAATATAATACAGAGTATTCCAATGGACCAAGCAGCAAAAAAACATATTCATCTGGCTCTGCGGGTGTTCAATGTGGTGCTTTTTCATCGTATGATTCTGCTACGAATCAGGCGAAACGTGTTAAAAACGCGACAGGGTTGAATACAAACATCGAAAAAAATGACAGTGGTTTGTATCGTGTTCGCATAAATGGTCTGTCTGAAAGTGCGGCACAAAATGCTAAAAATACCGCTTCCAATCATGGTATAGATTGTTATATATTTCATTAAAGATATAGATAAATGAATATAAAGATAGAAAAACTTGTTAAACAATTTGCAAAGTTGCCACGTGTTGGGACGCGTGCTGCAACGCGTATAGTTTTGGCTTTATTACAGGATAAATCTGGCAAGGCTGAATCTTTGGCATCCACATTAATGGATGCAGCGAATACAATTCATCCATGTTCCAATTGTGGTGTCTTAACCGACCAAGATGTTTGTGAATATTGCTCTGATATGACGCGTAAAAATGGACAATTGTGCATAGTTCGTGATTTATCAGATGTTGTAGTTTTGGAAAAATCTGGTGTGTTTCATGGACGTTATCATGTGTTGGGTGGAAATTTATCTGGTGTTTCCGGGGTCACGCCTGACGATTTAAATATTGCAATAATTCCAAATCGAATTAAATCTGAACAAATATCTGAAATAATTTTCGCCCTGCCAAATACGGTGGAGGGTAAAACCACACAACAATATATCATATCTGTAATTGGTAATACTGGTGTTGATTTTTCAGAATTGGCATCTGGTGTCCCACTTGGTGGCGATTTAGATTACATAGATGATGGCACATTGACTTTGGCTTTTGGGGGGCGCAAGAAATTATGATAAATAAAATTGAATCTTTGCCACCTGTATCTGAAATGATGCGTGATGCAGGGCTGGAACCAAAGAAACAATTTGGTCAGAACTTTTTGTTTGATCTGAATTTAACCGGTCGAATTGCGCGTTCTGTACCTGATATAAAAAATACAGTTGTTGTAGAGGTTGGGCCAGGCCCTGGCGGTTTAACACGCGCGCTTTTGATGGCGGACGCAAAACGTGTTATTGCGATTGAAAAAGATAAAACAACCGAACCGATTTTATCAAAAATCATTGATGCATCAGATGGTAGATTAGAAGTTATTTTTGGTGATGCATTAAAAACAGATTTGCAAGATTTAGACCAAGATGGTTATGCAATATGTTCTAACTTGCCATACAATGTTGGAACTGAATTATTGATAAATTGGTTGCATGAAATTGCAACGGGTAAAAAAATAAAATCTTTGACATTAATGTTTCAACGCGAAGTTGCTGAACGCATTGTTGCAACGCCAAATAACAAGCAATATGGGCGTTTATCTGTTTTGGCGAATTTAGTTGCGGATACCAAGATTTTGTTTGATGTTCCGAATACCGCGTTCGTTCCGCGACCAAAGGTGCAGTCTGCAGTTGTGCAAATTATACCAAACAAAAACAAAATTAAATTGATACAAGACATTTCTAAATTGGAAAAACTGACTGCCAGATTATTTGGTCAAAGACGTAAAATGATACGTGGAATATTAAAAATAAATTGGGCAGATTATGGTTTGTCTGGTACTGAACGTGCAGAAGAATTACCTCCTGAATTATTCTTAAAAATATCGGGCAACATAGACACAAATTTGTTATAATATAAACATAAGAAAAAAACGGAGAGAGAAAAATGCCATTATCCACAGTTATATTTCTTGCAATCGCATTTGGCGCAGTCTTTTTTATGCGCTTATTCAAAATGGGAACATTGCTCGCATTTTTGTTGACTGGTATTTTGGCAGGTCAGCATGTGTTTGGATTATTTGAATTGTCTGGAACCTGGACTTTTTTGGGCGATTTAGGGATTATGTTTTTGTGGTTTAATATTGGTTTGCAAATCAATATGAAACGCCTGTGGCAATTACGCAGAACAATTTTTGGACTTGGCGCATCTCAGGTTTTGATGGTTGCCATTATGTTATTTCCTGTATTGGTTGGAATAACATCATGGACTTTGATTGGGACAATAATGGTTGCCTTGATTCTTGCAATGTCCAGCACATCGGAAGATTTGCAGATTTTGGTCGAAAAAAATCAATTGCAAACAAATATGGGACGTCAGACATTTTCAATTTTGCTGTTCCAAGATTTGTTATCAATTCCTTTGTTGGCAATGTTGCCAGTAATGACAGGTAAATCAATAAATCTGGGCGCAACAGCAATCGATGTTTTGGTTATGTCTTTGGGTTTAATATTGGGGGTTATAATTGTTTCTAAGTTTATCATCAACCCATTAATGCATGTCGTATCCAAAATAAAATCCCATGAAGCTTTTGTTTTGGCGATAATGGTGAATATCGTGGTTTGGGCATTAGTCCTGCAAAAACTTGGTATGCCACCTGCGCTTGGCGCTTTCTTGGCTGGTATGTTGATGTCAGAAACTGTTTACAGACACCAGGTAAATGCTTCCATAGAACCATACGCAACATTATTTCTGGCTTTCTTTTTCATAGTGCTTGGTATGGGATTAGATATTCCTTTTTTAAGGGGACATTATGCTACTATTTTAATAGCGGTTGGCGGATTGGTATTGATAAAGTTTTTCGCGTTATATATCGTTGCGCGCGTTCGACATGTATCTGCCAAAGATGCAACATTAATGTCTTTGATATTGGCCCAGGGTGGTGAGTTTGGCTTGTTGATTTTGCAGACAATGAAAACAAACGGAATCAAAGCAATCCCGTCCGAACATCAGGAAATCTTGATTGCTGTCATTGTGGTTTCTATAATGATAACGCCGATATTGTTATTTGTTTATGATTGGTTATTACGGCATGGCAAGATATTTAAGGGACCAGCAGACAAAAAATTGTCAGAATCAATGATACAAGAGGTGCCAGTTGTTATAATATCTGGGTTTGGTCGTATGGGACAAATAATCGCGCAAATGCTCGAAATTGCAAAAATACCGTATGTCGCTATTGATTCAAATGTTGATGAAGTGATTATGGCGCGCGAATCAGGATATAACGTGATATATGGTGATTCAAGGAGAAAGGGTATTTTAGAAGCCGCTGGATTTAAACCCAGTAAAACACGTGCAGTTGTGGTTGCGGTGAATAATGAATCTATTGTTCGTGATATAGTAGAAACATGGCGTTCTATATCGCCACGCATAAAAATATTTGCACGTGCGCATAATCTGAAATCTGCAAATGATTTGATAAAAATGGGTGTGAAATCTGCAATGCCTGAAATCATTGAATCTTCATTTCTTTTGGGGGATAAACTTATGTCTGGTTTGGGGTTGTCGCGTATAAAGATAAACTCTTTAGTCGAAGACTTGCGTGCAAATAATTATGCAAATGTTAAACAGCCAATCGACACAAAATAGATATTATATTTGATTTTGTAATGTGTAATTGCTATATTGCAAAAAATCAGGAGTAAACGATGAAAAAGTTTTGGAAATATATAGCAGTTATAATAATCGCATTTTGTGCAGATTTTTTCTCGAAAGCAGGATTGCTCGGCTTTTTAGCGGCAAAATATGGCGACATGGTTTATGACCCTGCTAAAATATGCGCTAAATGTCATATCGAAGGGGTATTTGTTTCTTGGAAATATATATTGGATGGTGATTATGGTTTATCCAATTTATTTAATATACAGTTTGTTTGGAATCGTGGAATATCTTTTTCGGCGTTTAATTCTGTTATGCCTGTGTTGTTAAGCATTATTACTGCGATAATAATCGCATATCTGCTGTATTATTTATTCAAGAAATCTTTTACATATGAAAGATTGCCGATTGCCATGATTATCGGTGGCGCGTTGGGAAATCTGGTGGACAGAATTCGTTTTGGCGCAGTTGCAGATTTTATACAATGGCATATTGGCGGGCTGTGGCGCTTTCCTGCTATATTCAATGTGGGGGATATATTTATAACGTTTGGTGTAATTCTGTATTTGATAAACATGTTTGTACACAGAAGACGTTGTTTGCGTAATATCAATAAATAAAGGAAAAATAATGGTAAAGTTTTTAGATAATAATAGTGGTTTTAATCAGTGGAATGCTATGAATGCCAATAAAAAGCAACCTAAATCTATGGGATTTTTTGGTTGGTTAGTGACGATTTTCTTGGCTTGGTGGATTGTTGGGCTGTTTGTTAAACCAAAGAATACAACTGTTGAAAACACAGCACCAGTTGTTATCGAAAAATCGTCTGTTGCAACAAACACAATAAATGCAGACCATATATCCGCCGATGTCCAAGGGTTGCGTATATCTAATATCTCGTTAAAGGGTTATAATAAATCGTCCAAAGACAGCACGCCTGTTTCATTGCTGGACGCTGAAAATAATTTTATAGAAGTTGGATTTGTATCTGCTGATACGCAAACCCCAAACATAAATACACAATGGACAATTGACGCGAATAACAATATGTCTTGGAACAGTAATGCCAAGGTTAAATTTAATCGTGATATTTCTATTGCTGATTATGTTATGCGCGTGTCAGACACAATTAAAAATAATTCCAATAAAGAAATAAATGTTGCGCCATATGCACGCGTTGTACGTGGTGTTTCTGATAAAGTATCCAGCGCGATTGAAACAGGCGGTGTTGTTTATGCTAATTCCAATTTGGATTATGCGAATTGGGCAAAGTTAAATAAAAAATCATATGCTTTTTCCACAGTGCGTGGGTATTTTGGTTTTGCTGAACAATATTGGGAAACAGTTGTCTCGCTGGACACAAATGACCAAACAATCAGCCTGAAAAAAAGCGGTGATTCTTATTTTGCAGACAGCAATGCTGCACCTGTGAAAATTGGGGCAGGGCAATCGGCCACAATCGACACATATATTTTTGCTGGTCCGCGCGTTGGAAAAATATTGGATAAAGCATCTGAAAATATTCCAAATTTATCCAAGACTATGGATTACGGTTGGTTCTGGTTTTTTGCTCAGCCAATGTTATGGATGATAAATTGGCTGTTTGCGATGGTGGGCAATTATGGAATCGCGATTATTTTAATGACTTTGATTTTAAGATTATTGATGTGGCCTTTGACGCGTAAATCTTATGCGTCCACTATGAAAATGCAACAAATGCAACCTGAATTGCAACGTGTCCAAAAACTGTATGCAAATGACAAAGCGCGTATGCAAATGGAAATGATGAAGGTGTATCAATCGCATAAGACATCACCAATGGCAGGGTGTTTGCCAATGCTGATTCAAATACCAATATTCTTTGCGTTGTACAAGGCTTTATTGATATCTGTTCCAATGCGCAGTGCAAAGTTTTTGTGGATATCAGATTTGGCTGCGATGGATCCGTATTTTATATTGCCAATTTTGATGGGCGCAACAATGATGTTGCAACAATATCTGCAAAGCCCGAAAACAAAAACAAATGGAAATGATGCGGTTGCATCAACACAAAAGGCTATGAAGTGGATGCCAATAATATTTACTGTGATGTTCGCATGGATGCCTGCTGGTTTGGTGTTATATTGGACCATGTCAAATGTGTTCAGTATATTCCAGATGTATGTAATAAAGAAAACAAATAAATAAAAAATGCCCAAACGGGCATTTTTTATTTTGTGGTTATATATTTCAGCAAAGAATCAGGGGTCTGTATTTTTATATTTTTGATTCCACAAGCACGTTTTGTAAATTGAACACAGTTTATCGGTTTTGATTTTATTGCACGTTTTGGAGTAAATTTGCAGGTGTATTTAACAAATTTCCAACCATATTGTTGAAGTACGGTTAAATCGCGTTTTTTTATAGGTATCAAGACAACTTTGTTGAACCGAACAAATTGATAAATGATGCATTTATTTTTTGTTATCAAGATTGGTGCAACATGCCGATATTTTTTGCATAAAATTTTTGCGCATAGTTTATGAGTTTTTGTTGAAAAGCCGATATATATCATAATGAAACCTTTGCGTATATTATCATATTCTGATTTATTCCCTCTATCCATAAATCAGAACACCATTTTAATCTATTATCCAGCCTTTATCATGTGCGGCTTGTTCCAACGTATCCATAGCAGATTTCCACAAAGCCGCCGATTTATTTTCAGAATAAATATATTGGTGTGGCGCGCGTCTTTTGTCGCCGAACTTTTTCATAACATTTAATTGTTCTTCTGATAATTTTCCAGACAAATACAATTTGGTAATCAAAGTTTCAACATCTAATAATTCACAAGGTCTGTTCGTGTTTGCATAATGATGTACAAAACCATTTTGTGCAGATTTAGAATATAAAAACCAAAACCACAATTGTTCAGCATTCTGAAATTGTTCAGTCATATTCATATTGTTATCATGTAATGTATTTAACATTTTGTTTTTCTCCTTTGGTTATTAAAGTTATTTTGTTTATCGCATTGTTATTCAATGCAATAAAATCTAGACTAAAAATTGAATTATGTAAAATGATACAACTATAAATAGAAACGCGAATCGGAAAACCGATTCGTAATAGGTTTTTGTTCTTATACAATCGAATCGGTATATTTTATGAAATTGAAAAAATCCGCAATTGCGGATTTCTTTCTTATTCCATTGTTATCGGTGGGAAGCAATCACCACCAGTATCTGGACAACAATTGAATCCTTGTTCACCCATATCTGTATAGGTTTCACCTGTGCAACAACCATTTGCATCAGGGGCAGAACCATCGTCGCATGTTAATACCGCTTCTTCTGGTGCAGCGCTTGCAGGCTTAGCAAATGGATTTATTATTGTTTCACCATCATCTGCATATTGTAAACCCAATACTTCTTGGTTATATGCTTTTTGTTGTTCTGGGTTGCCAGTTTTATCCCATGATTTAGTCGAATCGTTATATTGGGTTCCGCCATATTTTTGTTCCGCAGCCGCTTCCACGCTTGCACTGTATGCAGCGCTTTTTGCATTATTCTTTGCTTCGTATGTCAAAGATTCGCAGAACATTAATACAGTTCTGTAATCATAACCAGATTTCATCCAGTTTTTCGTTGGCTTCAACTTTCCGTTCTTTGAGTTTGTATCCTCTTCACAGTATGCTTGTAAATCCCAGCCACGAACCTGTCCAACCCAAGATGAATCTTGCGGATTAATTTTGACACTATCTTTCAAGTCGTCCCATTTACGACGTTTGTTGGGTGAGAGTGTTGAAAATTCACATTTTTTATTGTTATTACCACAGGATGCAATCAAATCCACCGGTGAATACACATTTATACGTGTCCCTGCTGGAATTGAAAATGGTGGTACAGTATTATTTATTGCATCAAAAACCAATTTGTTAGTGATTTTGTTCCATTGATTTATTATTTCTTGTTTAGCCATTTCAGATGAACGAATTGTTCCAGATTGAACAACTGTATTGTTATCCAGGTTTATTTGATTCACAAAAGTATCAGCAATTGGCGCAATTAAATTGACTGCCGCCGGCACCATCGCTGTCAATATTGGCATAACCATTTGTTCCACATAATCTGTACTGCCACGACCTGGGACCCCAACACGACCCTGGGCGTCACCAGAATATGGATCTTGGCCCTCCTTAAAATTAAACTCAACACCATCTGGACGAATAAATTGATACCATTTAATATTCATACGACCAAAAGATTGATAAGGTCCAGGCAATTCACCATCCAGATATCCCATCAACAACGTTCCTGTGGGAATGATAATTGTTCGACCATTATCTGAATATACATTTCTGTCCACCGTTGCACGCACAGGAATACTGTGATTTTTATTTTTGTCACAACTTGCATCGCCTGTGTTGCAACCGTAAACACTGGCATCTGCTCGCACTTCTGAAACAATGGTTGCAGGAATTGGCTTGAACTGACGTAATATAAAACTTCTGTCGTACGGTTTGGAAGACACAACACTTTCATCATCTTGTGAAGAACCACGATATATCTCTTCGTCTTCTTCTGCGTTCCAGCCAGCTTCTTCGCTTAATTTTTTCATGCCGCCACTGCTCCACACCGCATTTTCAAATTGACCATTTGATGCAACTGCAGATGTACCAATTGGTGCATATAAATTCGGTAAAGTCAAACCACGATTTTTTATATTTCTGTATCCAATATGATCTGCATCAGTTCCGATTCTTGAACCGTCTTTCAATGATGTTATCACACCCGTTGACCAATCGTATTTACCCGTTGGATTGGAACAATCCTTGTCTGAAAAAGGATAAAAATAATTTGCACCCCCCGATGGTTTTATCCAACCAATTTGTGTCCCAGATTGATTATACCCTGGAATCGCAAAATCAGAACATTTTTCAGGTGGCAACAAAGGTTCTGGCTCTGGCTCAGGTTCTGATTTTGGAAACACTACAGCCGGCGCAACTATTTCAACTGTTTTTGGGGCTTCTGGTTCTGGTTCTGGCTCCAGTTCTGGTTCTGGCTCCAGTTCTGGTTCTGGCTCCGGTTCTGGTTCTGGCTCAACCACTGGTTCCGGTTCTATTTCTACTATTGGTTCTGGTTTTGCAACAGCACTGAATGATACCGGTATCTTTTTTGTTTGTTTATTCGTTTCTTCTTCTGGTAAATAATAAGAAATCACCAAAGATGCACTTGTTTTGGATTGCTTTGCACTTGGTGTATATTCCACAAGCATTGTACATTCATCAGAAACCAGACCAGAACAATCATTCACATCGATTGTCCAACTGTCTTTTTCTTTATCAATACTGGCACTTTCGATATTAACATCACCTGTAACAATGATCTTCAATTTTTTCTGCAAAGTTTCGCCTGTCTGGACATCGATGAAGTCTAATTGTTTTGGATTAAAAGCCCACTCTATGGGTTTTGTTTCGACAACTGTTTTGTCCTTTTTACCACCATAATATTTTTGCAGTACCAAAGTTAACAAAATTATCACGACAACAAAAGCAGCAACCAACAACAACCATTGAATATGCTTTGGTGTTGTTGTACGAAACTCTTCAAATTGCTTTTTTATACTTTTCATAGTTTTTTACTGTATTCTGATTACATGACAACTTGAACCACTGAACTTTAATAACTGATCACACAACTTTTGCGCTGTATCTATATCAGGCAAAGGTCCGATACGTAAACGATACAAGCGCGCGGTTGCAGAATCAGAGCCCAATTCACCAACACCATGTTCATCTACGGCATAGAACACACTGTTTTTATATGGTGTTAAAATACCAACGCCATCATCACCGCTGAATTTTGCCAATAAATCAGCCCAATAATCATCTAATGCTTTGACCGAAGTATCAGATTTCAATTCCACCGCAACACCGACCTGATTACTGGTTATCAATGGGATATTCGATTGTGGCAAATATGCACCAGCAGTCATTCTGGCATTTGGTGCAACATTGATATTTTGATTCATATCAACAACAGCCATACCTGTATTATTAGCACCATATGTACCATATCCACCCATAGGTTGATTTCCAATCATTATCGGACTGGCAGTATAATCATTTATGCCAGCATTTATAGCATACTGGTCATCAGTATAAGCAATCGTATTCAAAGATTGATTTGCCATCAAAGATTGTGCAACATTAGCCTCTGCCAAAGCCATAACAGATGCAGTATCAGCAATCAAGAAAGGCTTTTCACGTTTTTTGATGCATACAATTCTTTGCCCACTACGTAAAATCATATCACCCACAGCCTCTACAATCAACAACCTGCCATCTTCACCGTCTGTACGGAATCCAACAGGGCTTTCGCCACCTTCGACCAACAAAGATACCACAGGACGCTGGGTCATAGAAATAACTTTATCCCCAAAATCAATGTATGTGAATATACGGTCACGCCATACGCGTTCAGGTGCAATCACATAATCATCAGGATTTGGAACAAATATATCTAAATCAAAACGGAATTCGGATGGATCAATCTTCATGGTTTTTATCCAGCCATAATCTTCGCCATCAACACCAATTGTTGATGAAGACGAAGATTGTTTTGTTGCAAATACAGAACCCATTTTGCCGGATGACGCAGGTGCCATAGCACCACCAGAAACAGCACCACCATTACCCAAAGAAATATCAACCTGGGAGTAAGCAATCTCACTAGAATTTACAGGATACGCACGTAAATAGAATGTGTATACGTTCCCCGATTTACCAGTCACTATAAGATTTGTATCGCTACCATTGTTTTCAGCAGAAGGTTGAATATACATTGTCCGACTACCTTTTGAGGTTTCTATAGTAAACAATGTTTCATCGCCTCTCATCACTTGTTCAATAGCTTCGCCATTTGGCAACGTCACCAAAGTCGCCATACCAGAGCGCGTTTTAATCGGTAAAACAGTCCCCTTGGACCAAACAAGATTTGCGTACCCTGGCTGGGAAGAACCCGCAGCCATATTCGCATTTGGATTATCCCACGCAACCTGATAATCAGCAAATGCAGGAAATACGCCCAGCATAATCGATAACAAAGAAATATTTAATTTGTTTTTTACGCGAGTCATCGTTTATATTCCTTCCTTGTAAAAATCTATATCTGATAACGGATCTGTTTCTTTTGCGTCCAAAACTTTGTATTCTGTGACCTGAATACCAAGTGGATTATTACGCAAATCTTTCAGATAATTCAGTATTTTATCCGAACTATTATCCAGATAAGATTGTATTGCTATACCTATCTTATAACTTTTTGGACCGATCTGTCTACCACTATTTTGATCAAAACAAGTTCTATCAAAACCAACAATGTAACGTTGTGATTTTTTATTAAAGACAATATTACCATCGTTAAAATTAACCGAGCAAACCATATTATATATACGATTTGTAGTCACTTCATTATATGTATCAGTACTTCTGAATTGTGCAGACACAGCAGGCGAAGACCAAGGTTTTACAATACGATTCCACCTTTCAATAGTGACAGGCTTTTGTGCTTCGAGAGTGTTCCTGGCAATTATATATGTTCGGATAAAACCTTTGATGTATTCTGATTGGAAATCTTTATCTGTTGGGTTCTGTTTATCCAATACATAATTTACATTTCGACTTTGGTTTTGCAGGAAAAAAATTTCTGGTCGTGTAAGCGGGGCCATCTGATACAAAGTGAACACCAAAACAGCCAGCACCGCAATCGATGCCGCTAATACGAACATTAGTGCTCTTGATAACAAAACCGGCGGTTTCACGACCTTTGACACAGATTTCCCCTACATTATTTATTTCGATTGTAGACAATTTGTTTTGTTATGTGCAAGTAAAAAAATAACAAAATGTAATTTTTTTCTTTGTGTTATCATAGTTGGGGTATATTTTTTCACTTGCGATAATTTTTTTTAACAGTTATAATATTTCCACTTGCTTTTTAATATCGGTGTGCTATGCTTGCACCGATTATCGGTATACTGTGGTAATTAATATAAGGGTGCGTGTATGGAGATTTGTGCGTAAAATCAACAGACTAGGGGCTTAGTTCAACGGTAGAATATCGGTCTCCAAAACCGCGGATGAGGGTTCGATTCCTTCAGCCCCTGCCAAAACAGAAATATCGATAACAACAGGCAAATCGGAAAGTTTATGAAAAAAATACTAGAGTTTATTAAATCAGTGCGTTCAGAATGGTTCAAGATTGTTTGGCCATCACGTGAAAATGTTATCAAAACAACCATCATGATATTGGTGTGCTCGGGTGTGGCAGCTTTGTTCTTTTTTGTTGTTGATGGTATATTAAATGCGCTGGTTGGGTGGATTTTCTAACAGTATAAGGGGATAAAGCATGGAAGAAAAAATGCAGTGGTTTGTCGTAAATGTTCATACTGGTTGCGAAGACAAGGTTGCACGTGAATTGCGTGAACAGATTGATAAACGTAAATTAAATGCTTGTTTCGGAGAGATTTTAGTTCCAACACGTGAAGTGTCTGAGATAAAAGCAGGCAAACGTGTAAAGTCAGAAAAGAAGTTCTTTCCAGGTTATATCGTTGTCCAGATGATTATGAATAACGAAACTTTTTCTTTGGTTAAATTGATGCCCCAGGTTGTTATGTTTTTGGGTCAAAAAGTTAAAAACCAATCTAAACCAATTCCTATCAGTGAAGCAGAAGCGCGTCGCTTGTTAAAGCAAGTGGAAGAGGGGTCTGTTGTCACAGAAGATACTGTTTATGAAGATGGTCAAGAAGTTCATGTTATCGATGGGCCATTTGCAAACTTTAATGGTATTGCATCGAATGTAGATAATGTGAAGCAGAAGATGACTGTCACGATTTTAGTATTTGGGCGTGAAACCAGTGTTGAATTGGATTTTGCCCAGGTAGAAAGAGTTTAGTCCGATGGACTAATGTGTGGAAGATGCGCCACATCGAACCACAACACTAACCAGATGTGAAAACATCATAGAAAAATGGAGTGAAAAAATGGCAAAAAAAGAATTAAAAGGGATTGTTAAATTAGTGGTCCCTGCAAAACAAGCGAATCCTGCACCTCCTATTGGACCTGCGTTGGGTGCTGCTGGTGTTAACATCGCAGAGTTCTGCAAACAGTTTAATGACAAAACAGCTGATAAAGAACCAGGAATGCCAATTCCTTGTATAATTACTGTTTATACAGACCGCAGTTTCGAATTTATTATGAAATTGCCGCCTGTGTCGTATTACATCAAAAAAGCACTGAAATTGAAATCTGGCTCTAAAAAACCAGGTCGTGATTTCGTTGGAACTATTTCCAAAGCACAAATCGAAGAAATAGCAAAAGCAAAAATGCCTGACTTGAATTGCTCTACAATTGAATCTGCATGCAATATTGTTGCGGGTCAATGCCGTTCTATGGGCGTAAAGGTGGGGGACTAAGTCATGAAGAAAGTTACAAAAAGAAAACAAACTTGGGCATCATTGGATGCTAATAAAGTTTACGTTTTGACAGACGCAGTTGAAACATTGCGTGGTTTTTGCTCTTCTAAATTTGATGAAAGTTTGGAAATCGCAATTAAATTAGGCATTGATGTTGCCAAGGCAGATCAAAACATTCGTGGAATGTTGTCTTTGCCAAATGGTACAGGTAAAAAAGTTCGCGTTGCAGTATTTACTGTCAACAGCCAAGACGAAGCCAAGAAAGCTGGCGCTGATGTCATTGGTGGTGAAGAATTGATTGACAAAGTTGCAAACGGCTTTTTAGATTTTGATCGCGTTATTGCGACACCTGATATGATGCCAAAAATGTCAAAAGTTGCTCGTGTTTTGGGGCCAAAAGGTTTAATGCCAAATCCAAAATTGGGCACAGTCACAAATAACATAGCAGAAGCAGTTGCAAATGCAAAGGCTGGTCAGATTGAATATCGTGCTGAAAAGAACGGTATTATCCATGCTGGTATTGGTAAAATGTCTTTTGCTACGGATAAATTGGTCGAAAATGCAAATGCATTGATTGAACAATTGAAAAAGGTAAAACCTGCATCTGCCAAAGGTCAGTATATTTTGGGATGCAGTGTTGCAACAACCCAAGGTCCAGGCCTGAAGGTTGATGTAAAATAATTTATGGTGGGTAAAACCACCATAATAACAGATTTCTGTCCAAGACTGATGGTGTGAACAATTCACTTAATTTCCATCATAGACAAAGAAAAAATTCTTTGGGGCAGGAACACAAGCCCCACCGGTGGGAAACCACAGATGGAAAGTTAAACAAAAGAAGCTTAAAAGGATATATAAAGATGAGACGCGAAGAAAAATCAGACTTGATTTCAGCGTTGCAGTCGTCCTTGAAAGAAGCAAACGGTGTTTTCGTTATTGAAAACCATGGTTTGACAGTGAAAGAAATGGAATCTTTGCGCAATGAATTGCGTCCTTTGGTTTCCTTGTTCAAGGTTGTCAAAAACCGTTTGATGAAATTGGCATTGAAAGATACCAGTTTTGAAGCTGTATCCGATTTGATGAAACGTCCAACAGCTGTTGCGATTGCAACAGATGCTTTGGCTGTGACAAAAGTTTTGGCAAAATTTGCTGAAGACCATCAAAATTTCTCTATCATTGGTGGGAAAATGGATGCAGATGTTCTGAATGTGAACGACATTGTGCAATTATCCAAGCTTCCGTCCCTGTTGGAAATTCGTGGTACTATCGCACGTATTTTGATAGAACCAGCATCACGCTTGGCGCGTGTTTCAGCAGAGTATGGAAAGAAACAAAGTTAAAAACTCAACAAGGAGTATTAAAATGGCAGATATTCAAAAAATAGTTGAAGAATTGTCAAAATTGACTGTCCAAGAAGCAGTTGAATTATCAAAAGCA
>DBXG01000007.1:0-10176 GCA_002309215.1 Alphaproteobacteria bacterium UBA1218
AAGAAAGAACCTGTGTCCATTGAATTAAACGGACATGAATTTGAAATGTTGTTGGGACAACCGTCTTTGCGGACAAAATTATTCGAAATCACAACAAACGGCAACAAAGAAGACGCAATGTTGATGGATATTCAATATCATCCAGTGTCTGACCGCGTTGTTCACGTTGATTTCAAACGTATTAACGTCAAAGAACCTGTACACGTCGTTGTTCCTGTGGAAGTTATCAATGTCGATACATCCAAAGGTATCAAATTGGGTGGTGTATTAAACTTTGCTGTGCGTAAAGTCGCATTGATTGGTTTGGTTCAGGATATGCCTGAAAAAATCACAATCGATTTGTCTGATGTGACGATTGGTGATACAGTTCATGGTTCTGATTTGGTATTACCAAACGGTATTAAATTGGGCTTGCACCAGGCTGAATTGGCATTTGCAACAATTGGTGGTAAAATGCCAGAAGAAGCAGATAATAAACAAGCTGCTGCAGCCGCTGCTGCAGCAACTGCCGCGCCTGCCGCTGCTGCTGCACCAGCAAAGAAATAACAAATTCTTTACTTTGCAAATTAAAACCGCCAATTTGGCGGTTTTTGTTTTATTTGTCATAGTGTTTTTGATATGGGTTGAAGCCACCAACTTGTTCCAAATTTCGTATATTTTGTGGCTCTTTTTTCGATATTTCTTGGTGTTTTTGTAAATCTTTGTTTAAATCTGCAACATCTTTCATACCTTCATAAGAAAGCCAATTGTATATTGTATCGGTGTGCTTATTAGTATGTTTCCAACTTACTATGCCTATAACTTTTCCGCTAACATCGAAAATTGGTCCACCAGAGTTTCCACCATATATCTGACAATAGTTATGTTTACTAAGGTTAGATCGGTTTTGTGAATTGTCTTGCAACAATTCACAATTATGCGACACTTTTAACTTTGCATCTGTCGGACAAAAATCTGTATATTCTTGATAGTATTTTATTTGTTCCAGTACTGTTTTTGTTGTTTTTGGTGGATTTTTCAATATTTGTGTCCATTGTTGTTTTGCAGCGTGTATTGCAGAATCATTAAGAATAGATAATGTGCCATGCCCAACAACATCAACTTTGTTATCTGTATATTCACCCGTACCAACATACGGCAATACGTTTTGATATTCTTGCGGAACCGCAAGCACCGCATGATCTTTGGTTTCAAATTCTGTTGCACCACCACCCTGTTTTACAACACTGGTTACAGGAATCACATCCCCTTTTTGAGTGTATGCATACGTATGCCTGGACGAAACACAATGAGCGGCAGTATAAATATACAATTGGCCATCAAGTGGATTTTTTATTATTACCCCAGTACAAACATTACCGTTTGAGTATGACTGAAAGGTTTCATAGTCAGAAAACTTAGCATTATTTATTCCAACCACTGCATTATACGGGGGTTTTTGTCTTTGTTCATCTGTAATGTAACATCGCCTATCGATTGTAAATTGGTTTGCATATTTTCCGTTTTCTGTACAGCCATCAAGACCTTTGACAGCATTATTATATTGCATTACGACATCAGACAGTTGTTTTTTCATGGTACCCATAGTAGCTTGATAATCAGGCGCTAGTTTAATGAAATGTTCTTCACGATCAGGGTCTGAACCAGCCGTTGCCCCCAAGGTGTAACATACCATAAACAAAAACACAAACATTCTCTTCATATTGCGATATTTTATCATATTTTGCTCGAGGTTTCCAAATGAAAATCATAATAGAGAGCGGTATTGTTATTTAATGGTTTGTTGTTTCAATTCGTTGTCAATGGGGGCGATGAGTTGGCCACCGTCGTAATCGATGCTTATATAAGAATCTAAATCATCACTTAAGGTTCCAGTAGAAACGACAGCAACCAATCTGCCATTGGCATCAAAAATTGGGCCTCCCGAATTTTTCTTATATATTTGACATGCGTTTTTATAATCAATATGAGCCGCGTTTTTTGGTATATTACAATTAAAGGACGCCTTTAATTTTGTATCTGTAGGAAATAGTGTCACAAGGTTTACATTTTGTGCGATACGTTTGACGGCATCTTGTTGTTCTTTTGAACCGTAAGATTTGTATTCTTGTAATTCGTTTATCCATTCATTTTTTGCCGTTTTTATTGCGTTGTCGCTAAGAATCGAAAGTACGCCATATCCGACAATATCTACATTTGTATCTGTAAATGTTGCAGAAGTTACCACATAAGGTAATGTTGTTTGATATTCTTGTGGAATAGTAAAAACAGCATAGTCTATGAAGTGTCTACCTGCCTTCTTTGTGTACTCATTTATAATGTTTTTTATTGGGAACGCCCTGCCGTCTTGCATCATAGCAGATTGTGGCTGCCCTGATACACAGTGACCTGCGCTATAAATATATAATTGCCCATCGTTTTTGTTTTTAACTATTGTTCCGGTACATGTGGTATAAGACTCAAAATGTGTATAATCTTTTGTTTCAGGGGTGTTACCAATTGCAACAACGGCATTATACGGAGATATTTGTTTTTCTTCGGCACTAACATAGCAACGCCTGTCAATAGTGAATTGATTTGCGTATTTACCGTTTTCTGCGCATCGGTCGAGTCCTTTATAATCATTATTTTGCTTTAATACATCATTAACATGCGTCCCTATTTCTCCGTGCAACTCATAATCATAAAATGCACTGACAACACTTGGTGTTGTTAAAAATACCAAAAATAAAGATAAAAACATTCTCTTCATAATGCATTATTTTATCATATTTTGACTTAAGACCCAAATGGAAAAAGAATCCTGAATATTTTATAATTTTACCCCTTGAAATATGTCATTAGATAACTATATCAACAGCATACAAAGTTTTAACCAAGGAGTAAAATATGGGAAAAGTATTAGGTATCGATTTAGGAACAACTAATTCCGCCATGGCTTTCATGGACGGAAATGATCCAAAAATCATTGAAAATGCAGAGGGGCAACGCACAACACCGTCTGTTGTTGCAATTACTAATAATGGCGAACAATTGGTTGGTATTACCGCAAAAAACCAAGCTGTTACAAATCCAGAAAATACCATTTATGAAATTAAACGTTTAATGGGTTTGCGTTTTGACAGCGAAGCTGTGAAAGAAATCCAAAAACGTGTTCCTTATAAAATTGTTGCAGGCGATAATGGTGATGCTTGGGTTGAAATTGAAGGCAAAAAATATGCACCATCACAAATTTCTGCTATGATTTTATCTAAATTGAAGAAAGATGCAGAAAGTTATTTGGGTGAAACCGTAACCGATGCAGTTATTACTGTTCCAGCATATTTTAACGATTCACAACGTCAGGCCACAAAAGACGCAGGTCGTATTGCAGGTCTGAATGTTTTACGTATTGTTAATGAACCTACGGCTGCTGCTTTGGCATACGGTCTGGATAAAGACAAAGATGGCATAATTGCTGTATATGACCTTGGTGGTGGGACGTTCGATGTGTCTATATTGGAAATCGTCGATGGTGTGTTTGAGGTTAAATCTACAAACGGTGATACAGAACTGGGTGGTGCAGACTTTGATGCACGTGTTCTGAAATACTTTATTGAAGAGTTCAAGGCTCAGACAGGTATTGATTTATCAAATGATAAATTGGCATTACAACGTTTGAAAGAAGCAGCTGAAAAAGCAAAGATTGAACTGTCATCTAAGACTTCAACAGATGTAAATTTGCCTTATTTGACTGCAGATGCCACAGGTCCAAAGCACTTTAACATTACTTTGACACGTGCAAAGTTGGAATCTTTGGTTGCGGACTTGATTGAAAAGACAATTGAACCATGCAAGAAAGCCTTGAAAGACGCTGGCTTGACAACTTCACAAATCAACGAAGTTATTTTGGTTGGTGGTCAAACACGTATGCCAAAAGTTGTTGAAACTGTGAAAGAATTCTTTGGTCGCGAACCACACAAAGGCGTCAACCCAGACGAAGTGGTCGCATTGGGTGCTGCGATTCAAGGCGGTGTATTGAAAGGCGAAGTCAAAGATGTTTTGTTATTAGATGTGACACCTTTGTCTTTGGGTATTGAAACTTTGGGTGGTGTATTCACACGTTTGATTGACCGCAACACAACGATACCAACCAAAAAATCACAAATATTCAGTACTGCAGAAGATAATCAATCTGCTGTGACTATTCGTGTATTCCAAGGCGAACGTGATATGGCTGCAGATAATAAATTGTTGGGTCAATTTAATTTGGAAGGTATCGCACCTGCCCCACGTGGTATGCCACAAATCGAAGTATCTTTTGATATCGATGCAAATGGTATTGTACACGTGTCTGCAAAAGATAAAGGCACAGGCAAAGAACAAGCGATTTCTATTAAATCTGATGGTGGGTTAAGCGAAGACGAAATCAACCGTATGGTTAACGAAGCCGCTGCAAATGCTGAATCTGATAAAAAGAAAAAAGCATTAGCCGAAGCAAAAAATACCGCTGAAACTGCAATATTCAGTATTGAAAAATCGCTGAAAGAACATGGCGATAAAATCAGCGCTGAAGAACGCGAAGCGATTGAAAAGGCAAAACAAGAATTGTCTGATGAATTGGCAAAAGCCGAAGCAACTGCTGAATCACTGAAAGAAAAAACAGATGCTTTGTCTGAAAAGGCTATGAAATTGGGCGAAGCAGTTTATAAAGCTGCCCAAGAAGCGCAACAGCAACAAGCATCAGAAAACAATTCTGAATCTGGTGAAAACAAAACAACAGATGCAGATTTTTCTGAAAAGAAATAATTGTTGTGCCTTTATAGTTATGAAACATCGCCCTTGTGGGCGGTGTTTTTTTGTGATATAATTCACACATAGCATAAAGAAAGGAGAGAAATCATGCTTAGAATATCAACAGGTTTGTTATTTACATTGCTTATCATCGTCAGTATTTTTGCATCATTTGTTATCGGATATGAAGCCTTATACCCTAGAATTACAGGAGTAAATCCAATGATATGGATGTGTTTTGCTATGACGGGTTTGGTATTTGTTATGGGATGCATCGGTTTATTTATTTTAATCACAACCAAAACACATATCACAATCAGTAAACAATTTATTACTGAAAGACAACCTGAAGCAAAGAAAAACAAAAAGAAATAATTAAACAAAAACCGGTCAAATGACCGGTTAATTTTTATTTCTTGGTTTCGCCAATATATATTCCCATATCTGTTGCAATTTTCAACAAAATATTATCTGGTTCTACATAGGCATTTGATGTTATTGCGCCTGGTATATTTGGATCTTTTTGGAATTTGCCAGATGCAAAAAACTCATCCAAAGCAACTGTTTTATATTCACCATTTTCCAATGAAGTCATAACAAAAGTTTCATTATTTTCAATTGCTGACAATGCGCAATCTACAAAACCAGCAGCCAGTATTCTATCACTTGCGACTGTATCGCCTGCCCTTTGAATGTGTTCTGGGAAAGCAGTTCGGTTTGGAATATTTGCAGCAGTCAATTTACGTGAAATCATATCTGCAGGTTTTCCAGAATGACCGCGTATTGTTATGCCCTCTGACACCAGCATAATTCCATAATCACGTTTAGATGCTTTTATATGTTTAACCAAATTATCAACATTAAATTTTATTTCTGGAATTAAAATAGCATCTGAGGCAATCGCAACACCCGCATGCAAAGCCAATTGCCCGCAATCGCGTCCCATAGTCTGCACAATAAACCAACGATGATGACTGCGTGCAGTCAACAACAACTGGTCGCAATATGATACAAGTTGCTGTACGGCAGTATCAAAACCAATAGTTTTTTCTGTCTTGGGAATATCCATATCAATGGTTTTTGGAATACAGACCAAAGACAAACCACTGTAAATTTCACGATATGTATGCGCCAAAGATAAACTGCCATTGCCACCAACCAAAATCAACGCATCTAAATCTAAATCGTGTAAAGATTTTTTCAACCTGTTATTAAACACAGACAATTTGCCAACTTTGGCAGAACTCTCGAAATTAGTCGCACATGAATGCCCATTTGATAAGATACTGCCCGCAAGATGACTGTTTGCAAATTGAAAATCTTTATAATTCAGTTCTATTGTCTTCGCCGGTGATGAATACAAACCGTCTGTGCCATCCAATATCCCAATTAAATTCCATTTACGAAGTGCGCATCCATCCATAGCACGCTGGATTACTGTATTTAGCCCAGAACAATCGCCACCAGTTGTCATTATACCAATTTTTTTAGTTTTCAATTTTATCTCCTATTTTGTTATGTTCTGTATTATACCACAAATGCCTTGACAAATAAATATATTTTGGAATACTTTTGTCAAAAGGAATAACAGAGGTATATTATGGCTACAACTAATATTGGAAAAACAAAACGTTCAACTGATGAAATGATAAATGACGCTGTGGACAGACAACAATCTTGGCTTGAAAGTCGTCGTTCTTTCACTCGCGGTTTTTTAAGCAGATTTCATATGTTTCGTAAAAACGAACCAGAAGAAGTCAAGGTTCAACCCATGCGTCAAGAACGCGAATCAAAAAACAGAAGTGCGTTGCGTGCATATTGGTTACCTATTACCTGTGCATTGTTGGTGATTTTGATTGCCATTATTGTGATGTTGTTCAAGATAAATACACCTGTAAAAGTTGTTGCACCTGCTGTGCCAGAACCTGTTGTACAACCTGTTGCTAAAAAGCCTGTATCAGAACCAACATTTGATTTGGTACGCATTGAACAATCTGGTAATATAGTGATTGCCGGTCGTAATAAATCTGAATCAAACATATCAATCGTTATCAATAAAAAAGTCGTTGCCACAGAACACACAAACCAAGATGGCGAATTTGTTTATGCTCCATCAGATGCTTTGGCACCTGGCAATTATGTGATATATTTGGTCGACACAGATAAAAACATCAAATCTAAAAACTCTGTATTTGTGTATGTTTCTGAACAAGGTTATAAAAACTCTGTATCTTTGTTGATGACAGAACATGGCAGCAAAGTTATGCAAGCACCAGAATTATTAGATGGTGATTTGGTTGTTTCTAAGATTGATTATTTAGATACTGGCCGTATGGTTATTACTGGTAAAGCGTTGCCAAGATTGCGTGTATCATTAACACTAAATGATAAATATTTAGGTTTTGCACGTGTGTCTGATTATAAAAATTTTGGTCTGGGTGTTGATGTTGGCGAATTGAAAGCTGGTGAAAACTATAAATTAAACATACGTTTGCATGATACCGAAGGAACAACCATCGCAAATGTAGAACATAGTTTTGTTATGCCTGAAATGACCGGTGATGACAATACTTTCTATACTGTGCGTCGTGGTGATTGTTTATGGATAATCGCACGCAATTTCTTGCGTCGTGGTGTATTATTCACAATGATAGCAGAACGCAACAATATCAGCAATCCGGATTTGATTTTCCCAGAACAATTATTGCAAATACCAACCAAGCAATAGTTTAACAAAAGGAGCTGTGCATGAACGAAAAACGGAAAGAACACAGTGATTATATAAATAACAAGTTTATGACAGCAGAACAAGAAAAAGCCGATGATTTGGCGTGTACTATAAAATTCTTATTACAAAAAAGAGCTTTACCATCTAAGATTGTGCAAATGTTGTATAATATGTTGCACCAGTTAGAAGACACAAAAAAACACTATACCCAAAAAGATTTTGCGCAGTATGGAAGCAAAAATCGGACGCATAAATGAAGAATACCAAAACAGAAGATAATTTTTGTCCGCCTTCGCTGTTCTTAAAACACAAAAACACATCCCAAGAATTTGTTGTGCTACGGCGCGACACTCAATTTTCAGCCCTCGCTTCGCTTCGGTGAAAATTGGTGGTGCGGGCAAAGGGAATCACTCGGCATAAATGCCTGCGTAGCATTCGTTAGCGTTCAACCTTCGCATTTGCTCGTTTTCACTTACTCATAGTCGACCCCTCTTTACCGGGTTCGCTTCCGTGTCCGCAAGACAAAAATTAAACCGGCAAAGGCCGGTTGAATTTTTGGTGCGGGCAAAGGGAATCGAACCCTCGTCTAAAGCTTGGGAAGCTTTCGTGCTACCATTATACCATGCCCGCGATATCGTGTCTGTATTCTATATTTTAATACAACAAATGTCCAGACAAAAAATTTCACAAATATTTGACTTTTTGTTATTTTTAGTACATAATTGTCTTGCAAATCCCAAAGATTGCTATGAACGTTAACCCTGAGTGTGGCAACACTAGGAACATCAACCGGCGAGTTTTCGCTCTTGATGACGGTTTTCGTGTGTGCGTTTTTGGAAAAACAAGATAACTCGAAAAATAAAAAAGCAAGGAGCAAAATTATGGCAACAGTTATTAGATTAGCACGTTATGGCGCAAAAAAACGCCCTTATTACCATGTTGTTGTGACAGATTCACGCAACGCACGTAATTCTGGTTCTATATTGGAAACAGTTGGTAAATACAACCCGATGTTAAGCAAAGATGATGAAAAGCGTGTAATCTTGGATATTGAAAAAATCAAATCTTGGATGGCAAAAGGTGCAAAACCATCTGACCGCGTTTACAAGTTCTTGGTCAAAGCTGGTTTAGTGTCTGCAAAACCAATTCCAAATCAAACAAAGAAAAACCAACCATCTGAAAAGACCCAGATGAAGGCTAAAGATAAAGCAGAAAAATTGGCAAAAATAGCCGAAGAAAAAGCAGCAGCAGAAGCTGCAGCCAAGGCTGCTGCCGAAGCACCTGCTGAACAACCAGCTGCGGAAGAAACAACTGCACCTGTGGCAGAAGAAACGCCAGCGGTGGAATCAGAACCAGCAACAGAAGCAACTGCTGAATAATAATTTTGCAAATAACACTTGGCGGGAAACCGCCAAGTAATTTGATAACGATATGAACACAAACGATAAAATCTTGGTTGGAAAAATTGTTGCCCCCCAAGGGTTGCGTGGTGAGTTTCGTATCCAAAGTTTTTCCAGTAATCCAAATGATTTTAAGACTTTTCGTGTTGTTTCTGACAAATTTGCACCTGAACAATTTCATTTTGTTCGTGTCCAAAATCAGAAATCCAATATAGTTATTGCAAAAATTGATACTGTATTGGACCGTAATGGCGCAGAAAATCTACGTGGCACAGAATTATTTATTATGCGCTCTGATTTACCAGAATTAAAACAAAATGAATTCTATCAACATGACCTGATTGGTTTTATTGTTATCCAAAACGGTAATAAAATCGGAATTGTGGATGGATTTCAGAACTTTGGCGGTGGTGATATAATTGAATTAGACAATGGCAACATGGTTTCTTTTAGTGGTGCATCCGTTGATATAACAAAAAAAATTGTGATTGTAAAATAGGATAAAGATAATGCGTGGAATAAACACAGATAACGATGATTTTAAATATACATTGACCTTCAAATGCTCTGGACACACAAAATGTTTGGCTTTGGCAAGATTGAAAAATGAAGTACCATGGATTGAACTTGAAACATTATCAGATGGTACCGTCGTCGCTACTGGCAACAAAATCAAAACTCTGCAGTACGGCAATCGTTTGCGTAAACAACTAAAAAGAAGCTGTGTTCTTTGTAAAAAGAAAAAACAGAACGGTAGATAAATATGCACTTTAATATATTGACCATTTTTCCAGAAATGTTTCCTGGCACACTTGGCGAAGGTGTCGTTGGACGCGCTTTGGATAAAAAAATATGGTCGTATAATACCATTAACGTTCGCGATTTTGCCATCAATGATTACGGAAGTGTTGATGATGAACAATTCGGTGGTGGTGCAGGTATGGTTATGCGTCCTGATGTTCTGGGCAACGCAATTGATTCAATCAAAAAGCCCGGCAAGATTATATTCTTTTCGCCACGTGGCAAAACCTTGAATCAAAAAATGGTGCATGATTATCTGAATTATGATACAATTACCCTGCTCTGTGGTCGGTATGAGGGTATCGACCAGCGGGTTATCGACGAATATGATATTGAAGAAATATCTATCGGTGATTATGTGTTATCTGGTGGCGAAATCGCTGCACAAGTTTTTATTGACAGTGCGGTTCGCCTGATGGATAATGTACTAGGCGGTGGAACAGAATCCACCCAAAACGAAAGTTTCGAAATCGG
>DBXG01000007.1:10277-24055 GCA_002309215.1 Alphaproteobacteria bacterium UBA1218
CGTCGTCCGGATTTAATAAAGGAAAAATAAAATGAGCATTATTAAAAAAATTGAACAAGAACAAATTGCTAAATTGAAAAGCAACAAAAATATCCCAGATTTCAAGGCTGGTGATACTGTTAAGGTTCATGTAAAAATTAAAGATGGTGACAAGTTCCGTATCCAATTATTCGAAGGTGTAGTTATTGCACGCGATGGCGGAACCGGAAACAATGCTTCTTTCACTGTACGTCGCGAATCTTATGGCGTTGGTGTAGAACGCAAATTCCCATTGTACACACCTGCAATCGAAAAAATTGAAAAAGTTCGTACTGGTAAAGTTCGCCGTTCGAAATTGTTCTTTTTACGTGGATTGTCTGGTAAGAAAGCTCGTATTGTCGAAGATTTGTCTGCTAATGCAGTAAAATCCGAAGACAAATAATCTTTATTATTACAAAGGGGGATGATATGAAGAACATTATAAAAACATTGTGTTTGGCTATTGTTCCCCTGTTTTCTTTTTCTGTTGACCATGCTTTTGCATATATTGAACAAGAAATAGCTGTCGTTCGTATTATGAATAAACCTGCTGGAAAAACCCAGGTTGTATCTGTTAAGGTTGGCGAAACACTTCAATATGACGGATTGAATATAACTGTGCGTAATTGTAAACAATCTGATCCATTTGAAGCAGAAAACTTTTTCGTGTTTCTTGAGATATATACAAAAACAGACGGTCGTATTTTTAGTGGCTGGATGAACCGTAATGAACCAGGTCAAAACCCATTACAAGATGACACCTATGATGTATGGATTGAAAAATGCGAGTAAAAAAGACGAAATTTCAGAAAATTAAACGATTTATCAAGATATCTGTTGCATCAGGCTTGGTGATGTTGTTTGTTTTTCTGGGATTCTTCGTTAAACACAAACGGTCTTTGGAAAACGCTAATATGGGCAAATGGATTGCTTTGACCGATACACAGCGCATTGAAACATTACAAAAAATAATTCCAAACATTGAAAATCAAGATTTGTTATTGGCGTGCATGAACAAAATCGCAACTTTGCCTGAATCATCTGATATGATTATACAAAGTGCCGCGTCTTTGTGTCATGCTGGAATAAAATTGAATTCTGCTGCGTCTAACAAAGAGTCAGAATCAGAAACAGAACAACAATCGGCAAAATAAAATGGAATCTGACAATATTATTCGTATGGATATGGGTGGTACACAAAACCACAATAATAATTCAGACAAAGCTACTTTATGTCTGGGTATTGAATCGTCATGCGATGAAACAAGTGCTGCGATTGTTGATTCTGATAAAAACATTTTAGCCCATATTATCTATTCCCAAATCCCAGAACATCAAAAATACGGTGGGGTTGTTCCTGAACTGGCTGCGCGCGCACATATATTGGCTGTTGATGAAGTTATAAAACTGACATTGGAACGTGCAAACAAAACTATTGATGATATTGATGTTATTGCTGCAACTGCAGGTCCAGGCTTGATTGGTGGTGTTTTAATTGGTTGGATGGCTGCCACAGGTATTGCAAATGCAACAAACAAACCATTGGTTGCAGTCAATCATCTGGAGGGGCATGCTTTGGTTCCACGTTTAAGTGCCGCTTCGGCTAGTGATTCCAAAACAAATATCGATGTTGAATTTCCATATTTATTGATGCTGGCATCTGGGGGACATTGTCAGATATTATTGGTTCACAATGTTGGTAAGTATGAATTGATTGGGCAAACCTTAGATGATAGTGCTGGTGAGGCTTTTGATAAAATCGCAAAGATGTTAAACCTTGGTTATCCTGGTGGCCCAATCGTTGATAATCGTGCAAAACTGGGTGACGCAAAACGTTTTCATTTTCCGCGTCCTTTGTGTGACAAACCTGGTTGTGATTTTTCATTTTCAGGCATAAAAACAGCAGCCAGAATGATGCTGGATAAAACATCTGAATCAGATATAAACGAACAATTTATAAACGATTTCTGCGCTTCGTTTCAGGCTGCAGTTGTTGATTGTATAACAAACAGATTACATAACGCATTAAAAGACGAACGCGTGAAAGTCGCACAACCAAAAACAATGGTGGTTGCTGGCGGTGTTGCAAAAAACAGTGCAATTCGCGCAGCGATGGAAAATCTGGCAAAACAATCAAATATGCTGTTTGCTGCCCCACCAATGAGTTTGTGTACAGATAACGGTGCAATGATTGCATGGGCTGGACTGGAAAATTATAAAATTGGCAAAGTTGTGAAAGAACCTATTGCGCCACGTCCGCGTTGGTCATTGACTGAATTATAATCGATATCTATAAAGCAAAGGAAAGATTAGTGCTAACAAAACCAGAACCATTTGTAAAACCTGATATGATTTTTTCTGTATCTGATGCGTCTGCTTTGTTGAAAAACGTGGTTGAAACCGCTTTTCCAGAAATCAGAATTCGTGGTGAATTATCCCAAATAACGTTGGCCAGTTCTGGTCATATGTATATGACTATCAAGGACACAAATGCGGCAATCAACGCGATTATTTGGCGCGGCACACCTGTAAACCTCAAGTTAGAAGACGGTATGGAAGTTATCGTAACCGGTCGTTTTACAACTTACCCTGCCCGCAGTAATTATCAAATTGTAATTAATTCTATTGAAATGGCGGGTGTTGGTGCAATATTGAAAATGTTGGAAGAACGCAAACAAAAACTTGCCAAAGAGGGTTTGTTTGATACAGCAAAGAAAAAGCCACTTCCAAAATTTCCACAAACTATTGGTGTGGTGACCAGTCCGACTGGCGCAGCCTTTCAAGACATACAAAACAGATTACGCGAAAGATTTCCTGTACGCGTTTTATTATACCCTGCAACTGTCCAAGGCACAACCGCAGCAGCAGAAGTTGCGGCCGGTATCGAATATTTTAATCGTATGAATAATGTAGATGTTATCATTGTTGCGCGTGGTGGTGGCGCATTGGAAGACTTGTTGCCTTTTTCAGAAGAGATTGTTGTTCGTGCTGCGGCTGCCAGCCATATACCATTGATTTCTGGTGTTGGACATGAACCAGATTGGATGTTGATTGATTTTGCAGCAGACGTGCGTGCCCCAACCCCAACTGGTGCAGCAGAAATGGTTGTTCCAACAAAAATATCTTTGATTCAAGAACTGGATAATTTGGCGCATCGCTTGTCTGCCAGTTTCACAACTAAATTGATAAATCTGAAACAACAAATTGCAACTGTAAATATCAAAAGCCCAAAACAAGTTTTAATGGAACAAGAACAAAGACTGGACGATTTGGGTAAAACTATGGTGCTAATTATCAGTAATAAAATGCAAAATGCACGTCAAAAACTTGATTTAGTGGCACGTTTTCCAATTATTCTGGAAAACAGATTCCAAACATTGAATCAATCAATTGTGCATGCTGAACAAATGTTGAAATCTTTGAGTTATAAAAATGTATTACAGCGTGGTTATGCGATTGTTCGTGATGAAGCCGGCACAATCATATCGCGCGCATCTGAAAACAAAAAACCATCCAGCATAGAATTCGCAGACGATACTGTGAAATTATAATTGCAATGCCGGAAAATGTTGGTATTATTTGGCAGATAATGTAGGGACAACAGAAAAGGACAACAAAATGGCAAAAGCAAACAAAAATGATAATTTAACAGCAAATTCTATGAATGACGAAGAGATTTCTGGAAAGATTTTATTTACAATGAGTATTCCCAAAAAAGCTTGGTGCGGTTCTGTAAAACCATGTTCTGAACAATGTGAAATATACAAATTTATGAACAGTTTTAATTTCAAGTATATGGGCGCCTGGGGTGCCCCAACGTCTATTGAAGAACAGACTGATTTTGTTATTGTAAAGACAGCATCACAAGACACCGATTTATTGGAACATTTCAGATGCTGTTGTTCAGAATGTCACGCAAAACAAAGATAATAATCAAAAAAGCATAAAAAAACAAAAAACACCCTGTCCATCCAGGGTATTTTTGTTTACTTATCTGTGATTATTATCCTTAACAAATCGTTTGACAATTATTGATTTTGGTATTATATTATCAACACAACAATTAACAAAGGATTAAAAAATGCGTTTTACTTTATACGTTCCAAAAGCAAGTTGCCCAAAAAACGTAAAAGAAGACACTTGTCCATTACACGAACGCTTCGCCAATGAACAAGGGATTATGTTTTACGAATATGCACACAGCCCCGTGACAAAACGCCCTGTGTACAAAATTGTCGGCGACTTTACAAATAAATTAAGCGAAGCAAAAGCTTTTAACATAGTGCTAGAAATATGCCACAAATGTCATACCATTCATAAAAACCAAGGTAGATAATATGGAAAACACAAAAATAAAAACAAAAACCAGTTTAATATTTACTAATAATGCCAGAAGTAAGCTGAATTACCCATATTCCAGCCTGTATCATTTGGCAACAAGAGATTATACTTTCACAGAACTAAATAAACTGGCTTTCAATTTAGCAACCAAAGAGTTTATTAAGAACTCCTGTTTTTCAGAAATAGAGTTTTCTTCTACAATCGAAACAAAATCTCTGACTGGCGACAAAAAACCATCCTTGTGTGCACAAATATTTATTTTTATAACCAGAAAAGAACAGAAAAAGTTTAAATGCGGTGTATACAGCATATCAGACTGTGCATATAATATACAGCATGGCAAGTGTCCCAGAAAACAAGTTCATCGCAAATTTTATGAATTATTTCATCAAAATGAACACAATTAAAAAAATCCCGACAATTCGGGATTTTTTATTACTATTATTGCTTTATCAATGTTTTTGCAGTGGCGATTGATTCAGGGGTTATTTGTGCGCCACTGATTATGCGTGCTATTTCATTTATTCGGTCGTCGCCAGTTATTTCAATCACATTGGTTGTTGTGGAATCTGCACTGCTCTGTTTAGAAATCTTGAAATGCTTATCTGCATAACCTGCAACCTGGGCAGAATGAGTTATAACCAACAATTGTTCGTTCTTGGACAATTTATCTAATCTTTGACCAACTGCGCTGGCAGTTGCGCCGCTTATTCCTGTATCCAATTCATCAAACACAAATGTTTTTTGATTGTTTGTATTATTCAACACAACCCGCAAAGCCAACATTAAACGTGATAATTCGCCCCCAGACGCGATTTTATGTAATGGCGCAAATGGTGTTCCAGGATTTGTTTTAATCATAAACACAACATTATCTGTACCCATTGCAGATGGTTCGCATTTTGTAATATCAACCATAAAGTCCGCAGAACCTAATTTCAAATCAGGCAATTCAATCAATATCTGTTTTCTTAAACTTTCTGCTGCTTGTTCGCGCAAATCACTAACCCGCCCAGCAAAACCATTAAACACCATGGATAATTCCGCCAATTTATTCTTGCACTTCTTTAATTCTGCATCTGAATTATCAATAGCATTTAATTGTTCCGACATTTCTACCAACTTGTTTGGTAGTTCATCAGCAATAACCCTGTGTTTACGGGCAGCCGCACGTATAGCAAACAATCTTTCTTCAACAGAATCCAATGTATCTGTGTCTGTTGATTCTGGTTTGATGTTTTCAGAAACCTCAGCCACCATAGATGCTGCATCGTATAATTTATCAATACATTCAGAATATGGATTTGGCTCGGTCTTGATACGTTCCAACACATGCGCCACAGAACAAATCTGTTCGTCCAATGATTGTCCGTTGTTTTTCAACGCTTCCACTGCATCAGTCAATATTGCTGCATTTTTTTCAGCATCCATCATTTGTGCGCGTTTGATTGCTAATTCGTCTTCTTCACCAATCTGCGGATTTAGGCTACGCAACTCGCTCACATTATGTTCTAAAAACTCACGTTCAGATTCAGACTTGTCCAGTAAGTCTTGTAATTGCTTTAATTGTTTTTCAGATTCATGCAAATCATTATATGCAACACGCATATCTTTCAATAAATCTACGAACTCTGGATTATTTGCACACGCATATTCGTCCAACGCCGTCAGGTGCGTTGTTGTGTCCAGCAAAGAATGATTCTCGAACTGACCATGAATTTCAATCAATTCATCACCAATTTGTTTCAGAACCTTGATAGACACAGGAATATCATTTACCCACGCCCTGCTTTTACCATCGGCCTGTAATGTACGACGCAAAATCAGCCCATTGTCGTATTCAATACCATTTTCATCTAATATGTTTTTTACACTGTTGTTTATATCATCAAATTCAGCAGTCACAGACGCCATATCACAACCAGCACGAATCAAACCGGCATCAGAACGCGCACCCAAAGCCAATGCCAATGCGTCCAACAATATACTTTTACCTGCGCCAGTTTCACCAGTCATAATATTCAACCCCTGACCAAACTGCAGATTCAGTTTTTCAATCAGAACTATATTAGAAATATACAAGTTATTTAACATGAGCGAATTATAGCCAAAACAATTCAGAAAATTCAAGTTTTTTATACAGAAACAACCTGTTCCAGTTGCCAATCATGTGTCCATAAAATAAAACCATTTATTTTATATTTCGGATAAGCAGAACACAACAATTCTGCGTATTCCAACAACTGTTTCTTGTATTTATCATAGAATTCAGTTTTGTTCAAATCTGTTTTATAATCCATAAAAACAACCGTTTTATCTTTATCGTTTATCAACAAGCGATCAATACGTCTGCTGACAAAAACACCATGAATAATGCCCGCAATTGGAACCTCGGTCTTGGCATCCAAAACAAAAAACGGCTTTAATTCAGGTTTGTTTGATATAATAGATACCAGTTCGTTATCGCCACGATTGCCGTTATTTGCATCAATAACAACGCCCTGCAACAGCAAATGCATTTTTGTTCCGCTTTCTGTTGCGTATTGTCTAGACATGTTTTTTTGTAAAAAATTATTCAAATTTTGTATCATTTGTAATCCTGATTGTATTTTCATCAATATATGCATCTTTGATACCAGACAAAACATTCCATAATTGTGCGTGCCACGATATTTCCGGGACATGTGCCATATCACAACCATAAATATATAATTTATCACGTGTACGCGTCATGGCAACATACAACAGACGATAGTATTCTGCAATATCATCTTGCCTATTTTTATCAGCGATGGCCTGAACCGTATCCGAATTATCTGTTTTCCATAACCACAAATCATAATTTGGATTATTATGCAGATAGTTAGTATTTAATATAGATTCTTGTTTTGGAACATACACAGTATCTATTAAAAATACGACCGGTGATGCCAAACCTTTGCTGCCATGAACTGTCATTATACGAACGCCCTGACTTGCGTCCATATCGCGTTTGATTTCGCTGTCGCCCGCAATAAACCATTTTATAAAATTATATAATGTTCCTGGCTGAGTTCTTTCATACGACAAACATATTGTTAAAAACTCTTCCAACGGATCAACAACCTGTTTACCTAAAGCAGCAATTATACGTTCACGATTATCATTTTTATTTAATATATATGAAAAAAATGAATATGGCGCCAATTTTTTAGACCGCTCAATCGTGTCAACCAAATCAGCATAAATATCTGGACGCTTTTCTTGCAAAACATCGAAAATTGTTATCGGTTTTTCTTTGCCCGTTAAATCGTTTTTTGTTTTACACAAATCAAAAATATCAACTTCTGTCAATCGATAAATTGGACTTTTTAACAAACAACATAAACTATAATCGTTTGTATTATCTATGCAAAATCTTATCAAATGCAACATATCTTTTATCGCTGGAAAATATGGCAGATTTACTCTGTCGCTACCCGCGACTTCTATACCCTTCTTCTTCAACGCTAATTCCAAAGGACCCACAAACGAACCGCGCTTTTGGACCAGCACCATTATATCTTTTGGTTGCACCCCTTCTTCTTTTATCAAAGATTCTATTTTATCGGCTATGGTTTGTACATATTGTTTGTTTTTATCTGTTCCCGTCGCATCATATTTTGATAAGTTGTGCATTTCCACAAAACCCTGTTCGCCCTTACGATGACAAAAATGTTTGTTATTATGAAAACCCGTATCACGAACAATGCCTGGATTATCAAAGAAATAGTCAACCGTTTTCAATATCGGCTCCACAGACCTATAACTTTGATCCAACGAAACTTCTTGAATACTCCTGTAATTTTGCTTTATCTGTTCCGCTATGGCATTACGCGATTCCGCAAAAGCCACAGGATCTGCATTTTGGAACCCATAAATCGATTGCTTGGTATCACCAACAACAAACACAGAATGGTTATTCTCTTTATCACCATCAACAAAGAAATCATCCGCCAGGGTTCGCAAAATATTCCATTGTTGCGGACTTGTATCTTGCGCTTCATCAACCAAAATATGCCCCAAAGACACATCTAATTGCGACAACACCCACCCCATCACACCAGGTTTATTAAATAATTTTTGGGTATAAAGAATCAAATCCTCGAAATCCAGAACATTGCGCTCTTGTTTGGCTCTGCGGTAATTGTCTGCAAAATCCATAGCCAAATCAAAAACCGCCATAGTATCCTTGAACACTTTTTCATTTAATAAATATTGCTGAATATCGTACACACGTCGAGCTTCTTGGGCTAAAATATCGTCTTTTAATACATTTTTTGATATAGCGTTTTCCTGTGTTAAATATGCATTTTTATAAGCAGAAAAATCAATAGTCTTTTCAATATATTGTCGTGTATATTGTGCAATATTTTGCATATATTGTGCCGGCTTTTTTGCCTTATTTATACAAGCCTGCGCAAAACTCAAGATTTTTGTTAGGTTCTCTGCATCAACAGAAGCATCAACAGGTTTGGTTAAATGCAAAAGCTCTTTTGTCTTTTCAATAAAATATTCGCGATATCGTTCTGGATTATCAACTTGAAAGAAAGATTTATAACGCCCAATCAATAAACTTTGCAAATCGCTTAAAAAATGTTCTGATTTTATATCAATAATTCGATAGAAAGCATCCAAAGTTCGTTGCATGTTCGCTCGATTATTAAAAGAATTATTTATCATATGCTCAAAAGCGTCTTGTAATAAAACTTTTTGTGCTGCACCAGATATTAATGACCATGCTGGACTTATACCTGCTTCCAAAGGAAACCTGTGCAATATCTCTTCACAAAAACTGTGGATAGTTTTTATTTTCAATACATCTGGATTATCGATATACATATAAAAAACTTTGCGTGCATACGATAAATCCTCACTGGATGCAGGCGTTTTTTCGGATATACCGTCCAACAATTCGGTCAATTTTTCGTCATCTGCCATTGACCATTCCCGCAAACCCGCCAAAATACGATTGCGCATTTCGCCTGCAGCAGCATTTGTATATGTTAAACACAATATTCCTGGGGCTTTATCGCCATTATAAATCCCATTACGAAACAAAATACGCAATAAACGTTGAATAAGAACAGTTGTTTTTCCTGTCCCAGCATTAGCTTGAACCCAAATATTTCTAGTTGGGTCCGAAGCCAGCATTTGACTTGGTGAAAATTTTTCTTTTGGGTTCATTTATACTCTTGCTTTATGCAAAATATTTTAGTATATATTTCCAATAACTGCAAGAACGATATTTTTATCTTTGTTTAATCGAGGGAAGGAAAACATGAATCAAACTCTGGTTATAATATTAACGTCATTAAGCGGATTATTATTTATATCTTTAATTTGTTTATTTTTTATTTCACGCAAATCTCAACGTGTTATGCGTGATTTATTAGAAATTATGACACACCCTGAACAAGTAAAAATTCAATCTGCAATTCGGGTTTTAGATACCCTGTTGAAAAATGAAATAAATAAAATCGACAACAATTTCCAATCAATGTCTAATACATTAAATGCGCAAATTGAACATTGTGAACAAATGAAACAAGATTTATCTGTGCGAACGGATAAATTGATAGAGGTTGCCGATGACGCAGTAAAAAAAATCGCTAATATGTCACAGCGTTTAGATAACACAGTTGACGGTTTGCAGCACGTTGTTGAATCAAATGGTTGGACAGATGTTCAGAATGCTGCAGATACATTTTCTTCCAATGTTGATGGGTTATTGAATAAAATCCAAGATGTCACACACACAACAACAGAGAACGCGATAAAAATCCAAGAACAAATAACACAGTGCGCTGATTCAGAACAACAAATATCAAACCAGTTGCAAGATTCGTTCAAAAACAATGCTGAAAATATGGATATTATCACAAAATCTGCCGATGATTTACAGCAACAACTAACGAATTTAAGCGCCAGTGTCACAGATGGATTTAATAACATCAAAACTGCATCCACAGATTATGATGAAACAATGCATAAAAACGACAAGTTATTAAATGACTATCTGACCAAGATGTCTGAATTCAGCAAGCGCGCAGATAAAGAGTTAGTGAAACAATTGAACACTATGACAGAAACAGCAAATGTTGTTGGCGCACGTGTTCGCTTATCAGAAACATCTATTGAAAAACAAATCAACAAATTGGAATCCGCCATAGAGGCATTAAACAATTCCACAACCACAACAAAAACTTCTGTGAATGATATTTCAAATGAATTATCGGGTTTAACAAACAGATTTAATACTGAAATACATGATTTTTCGTCCAGCGTGGTCAAAGAATTACAAGAAGTGTCTGGTGTTGCTAATACCACATTAGAAAACACAAAAACAGCCGCAACGGAATTCGCAGACTCTGTAAAGGGTATGGGTGTCGGCGTTCGTGAAACATTGATAGAAATGAACAAAGCGCACACTCAGTTATCTGGACAATCTGAAAACTTGATAAAGATGTCACAAGATACCACAGAACAATTAAAACCATTGTCTGAACTGATTGAACGGTATTACAAAGCCCTGCCTGATTTATCCCGAGGATCAAAAGATATCGGTGAAAATCTGGATTCTATTGTAAATGCATTAGTTGAAAAAATTGGTATTATGCGTACAACAATATCAGAATCATTAAATGATATAAATAATTCTTCGACTCAACTTGGTGATTTGGCTGGTCAATCGCGTCAACAAATGATTGATTTAATGTCTGATTACGCCAAAGCTGTTGATGCTATGCAAAGCCTGAATAAACAAATGATGGTTGCACGTGCAACTGCACCAATGGACGCAATCAAGGTAGCACCTGCTACAAATTACAAACCTGTCAGCACCAAAGATTTTTTGACCACCGTTGATAGTGTGTTCAACAAGTTATATGAGCAATCTGTTGATTTAACGCGCGCAATTGGTGCCGAAATCCCAGATATCGTATGGAAAAAATATAATAGTGGCGACAATAAAATATTTGCGAAATGGCTGGCTAAAATGCTTACCGCGACCGATAAAAAACAAATACGTGAATTATTGAAATCTGATACAGTATTTCAATCTCAAGCGTCACAATTTATTCGTAATTTCGACAAGATATTAAACGGTGCAGACCAAACAGACGAAGCAACAAAGGTAAAAACAGCCATACTAAAATCTGATTTGGGAACGATATATAGTGCAATACATAAATAAATATGTGAATAGAGAAAAGCCCGCTAACAAAACCAGCGGGCTTTTATTTTAATCTTCCAAGAAACTCCGCAACTTGCGTGCACGTGTTGGATGTTTCAGTTTATTTAACGCCTTTTGTTCAATCTGACGTATACGTTCACGTGTCACACCGATATATTCACCAACCTCTTCCAAAGTGCTGGTTTTATTAGTGCTCATACCAAAGCGTTGACGCAAAACAGTTTCTTCCTTTGGATCCAATTCAGACAGAATTTGTGTCACAATCTTGCGTAGATTTTTCTGGGCAGCAGATGTGAACGGATTTCTGGCTGTTTCGTCCGCAATAATTTCAATTCTGGAACTGTCATCTTCAGTACCAACTGGTGCTTCCAAAGAAATTGGTTTCAGATTTGACTTCATAGCCTTATGAATCTTGTCAACCGGCAAATAAATAATCTTGGACAATTCTTCTGCAGTTGGCTGACGACCATATTTATGCATAAACTGACGCGAAGCACGTTGAATCTTGTGAATATTATCAATCATATGCACCGGTATTCTGATTGTACGCGCTTGGTCTGCAATACTGCGTGAAATCCCCTGCTGAATCCAGTTCGTTGCATAAGTAGAAAATTTGTTACCCAAACGATAATCAAACTTATCAACAGCCTTCATCAGACCAATATTACCATCTTGAACCAAGTCAGAAAAATCCAGACCCAATCCACGATTGCTGGACTTTTTAGCAAATTTGATAACCAAACGTAAATTAGCCTCTATCATTTCACGTTTAGCGCGTGCCGCTTCGGCCTGTCCGCGACGAACCAATTCAACCACTTTCTTATATTCTGCTGTTGGTTGACCTGTTTCCTTTGCAATTGCGGTGATATCTTCCTGAATCTTCAACACATCAGCCTCGTGCTTCTTGGCAAAGTTCTGCCATGCAGCACTTTTATTTTTAGCTAATTTTTTAACCCAATTACGATTCAGTTCATTACCGGTATATTCTGCCAAGAAATCTTCACGTTTAATTTTGCAAGCCAAAGCTAAACGCAACATTTTCCCTTCTAAACCCATCAGCAATTGATCGCGTTGAGTCAGTTTTTCCATGATTTCAGCAATTCTGTCATCATTCAAACGAATTTTTCCGACATATTCGAATAATTCTAAACGTGCCTTGGTATATTTCTTTTCCAATGCTTCATCTGGTTTAGATGAAGTCAACAGGTTTTCCAAACGTTTTGATTGCAACTTTTGCATGCTGGTAAATATGCGTTTAATTTTCGCAAACAAATCTGTAATCATAGGCAACAAAGAATCTTCCATAACTGGAATTGGGACGCCCGAAGAACCACGTTGTGAATCTTCTTTCTTGCCATCTTCATCATCCATGTCGTCTTCGTTTTCGTCATCTTCATCGGCATCATCAGATGCAACAGATTCTTCCAAATCGTCCAAATCTTCATCGTCCAAGTCATCAACCTGCTCTACACCCTTGGACTTCAAGGTATCTGCCAAGGCAGCCAAAGATTTTTGTTCGGATTCGCTGGAATACATAACCTCTAAATTGATAATATGACGCAAACGAATATCACCGTTTAATAACTGCTGATACCAATCAAGCATCGCCTGAATTGTCATCGGGCTTTCACACAAACCATAAACCATCAAGCGCGATGCCGCTTCGATTCGTTGTGCAATGGCTATTTCACCCGCAGCGGTCAATAATTGAACAGTGCCGATTTGTTTCAGATACGATTGAACAGAATCTTGAACCCCCAAAACCAAATTACCCGTAGAACTGCGTTCCAATTGTTTTGCATAATATTCGTAATCGTCATCGTTAACATCAACCTGTTCGGCATCAGCATTTAACAAATCATGCGATTTATCACGATTGTATTCTTCTTCATCTTCTTCGTAATATTTTTCCATATCACGCGCAAACTTGTCACCATCTGTTTCTATGACTTCCAGTTCCAAATCTTGCTTGAAAAACTCTAAAACTTCATCACGTTCGTCTTCTGGAACTTCATCAGCCTCAATCGCGGCATTAAAATCCATCTGGGACAAATAGCCAATTTCAGTTGCAGACAGAGCCAATTCTTTCAGACTTTCTGGCAAAGAATCTATCAATAATTTTGTTGCTTCATCTAGTTTTTTAGCCATAAAAAAACCTTTGATTTATTGTGAAACATAAAACTTATTTGTGTGATTTTTGTGCTTT
>DBXG01000039.1:0-24542 GCA_002309215.1 Alphaproteobacteria bacterium UBA1218
TGGCGCGCCCAGAAGGATTGTTTCGCTACGCTTCACTCCCTTGGCTCATTTGCTTTGCAAACCGGCATACTCCCGTCTGCCTTTCGCCTGCGGGTCGAACCCTCTGGTCGGGTTCTCATCCTTTGGTTGCACCAGATAAATTAAAAACCGACACAAGGTCGGTTCTGAATTTATGGCGCACTACCATTTCAAAAAATCTGAACACATTAGTGCATGAATTCATTAAAATGGCGGAATATATAACGGTTTCAGGGATTCTGAAAGTCTTGCAAGAAACAATACAAATAGAATCAGAAAACGCAGAAATCTTATATATTAACGCAACAACATATTAGAACTATATATGCACTTTGAAAAAAGCATTCTTTTCTGTGGTGCCAGATTTTAAATCTGATTTCTATGGGCGGTGGGGGTGGTGTTCTTTCTCGCTTTTATGTTCTTTTTATTTTATGCCCATTTTCTGTTTCCAATCGTCTGTTGCGCAGAAATTTTCTTTTCCAAATTCTTCCATTCGTTCTTTTATGGTTGATAATGCTTCACTACGGCTTAAAACAGGCGAATAGGCAAAGCGAGCAGCTTCGTATTCGCCGACAGCACGCAATGTGTTTACCATGGCATACGGGTTATGATTTTGTGCCCAATAGAACCACTCTTTTTGCTTTGTGATATATTCATTATACTTTTCGCTAATTAGTTTGTTGCAAGGGACTTTTTTCATTGCTAACGCGCGCATCTCTGTTTTACGTTTTTCTTTACATTCTTCTTTTTCTGTGGTCGTTCTATCATTTTGTTCGTCACATTCGGCGATTTTATCATAGTATTTAACCAATTTAAGGAAATCTGCATCGTTTTTAATAATGCTGTTTTCGCCTAAAAATCGTTTGTAATCAAAATAATTTACGTCTGATTCGTGAAATTTTTCGCTTCTACGATATAAAACACATTCATCTGAATTATAGATTTTGTTTTCATAATAATTGTTCGCACAGTCCAATTTTGTATCTGGTTCTAACAATAAATCTCTTTTTATACATTGGTATTGTCTTTGGGTGCCGAAATCCATAAATTCGTCTGTGATTTCATATATCAATTTAAATGGGAACAAATATACCCATGCCAACATTTGTGTGCCATCGCGTTGGTGTTTTTCTTGGTTTGTTAATTCAGGGCATATAAATTCTGTTTTATAAACCTCCACTACATTTACAGGGTCTTTTTTATTTTGTAAATCGTCTACAAATGTTTGTGCCTGTTGATTGTATGTTTTAACGGTTGTGCAACCAGCACATAAAAGAATCATAATAATAGCAGGTATTTTTGTCATAAATTTCCCCTTTATTAAAAATTTAACGGTTTTACCCCATTGCAAGGCAACCCATATGCAGCCAAACGATTTGGGTTTATGCGACATTGGCAACGCAATCTCGCACCGCTTATTTCCATATTGCTCAGCTGAGACATCTGTCCCTTGGTTATATAAACGGCAGATTGTTCACTAAAACCCGTTTTTAGGTCTTCTTGTAAGCATCTACACCATGTTGGATTTTCACCATTTTTAATACAGTTTTGATATATAATATTTGCTGCATGTGTTCGTATATCTGATTGTTCACAAGCAAATAAAAACAAAGATATTGGCAATATAAATAACAAGCGTTTCATTGTATTCCTTTATTTTTATGAAATAATTGCTAACCCAATAAGTTCTAACAAACCAGTCAAAGTCGGGATTATAATCAAAAACAAAAATATTATTATCCAAATGGTTTTTGTCACATCGGCACCAGGATTTTTGTTTACAGCATCAATGTGTTCACCATTTTTGTATATAACAGAACATTGAACCCCAACAAAACTAAATTTTAAGACAATTTTTTTGATTTGTTTAATGTTCACCACCCTAAATTTATGGTCTTTGACCTGTAAAAAAAACTCTGTTTTACCTTTTGGCAATGAAATCTTTTTAGATTCACCGTTATTTAATTTAATACCCATAAAATCATCTATCACAACGTTCATTGTGCCAAGAGCATAAGTCCAAGCAGATTCTCTTTCAATAACTATTGTATTGTCTGTTTTTGCCATATTATCTCTCCTTATTTTTTATTGCATTTTTTTATTTCTTTATTTAATTCCTTTGCTAATAGTTTATCGTTAACAGGAATTATAAAATCATCACGAATACTTAAACGCATACAAGCACATTCAACGTTTTCTTTGTTTGAGCTTCGTTTATAAATACTAGGATTCCATGCGCCGACATCATTAACATCCCAAGCAGGCATTCCAGCCATAATATAAGTTTCTGCTAAACTGGGATAAACTTTTGTGAAACCCCTTTCACAAAATCTTTTTTGTTCAAAATTCATTTTTGTTGGTTTTGTGCGGCATTGTTCTTTTTCGTCATTGTATTGTCTTGATGTAATTTCTTCATTTTTTGGTTTAATATCTTTACGTAAAGACCACTGCTTACACGCACAAGAAACCAGCATTTGCCCAACTATGCTACCACCTTCATATTTAATATGATTTGCCATACACAATTTATAAAATTCGTATCGTTCTTCTTTTGTATAATCACATGCCGATAAAACAAAAAGTAAAGAAACAATTGTATATATTTTTTTCACGTTTTACCCTTTATATATTAAAAAAGACCGCCTTGAAGACAAAGTTGGCGGTCAGGGTGTTAGAAAAATCAGTTAGTTATGACCCCGTTGCTTTTGGGTTGCCCCTGTTTTATAGCATACGGCACCCCGACCAATAGTCAGGGACGATGACGATGCAAAAAGCACCGAAACATCAGATTGCGATGCTGTTGCACCGAACTAACAAGGCTTTTCTAAGGCCCGAACCGACATCTCTGCCTGATTCTAAATGCCCTTTGGGACATCTGTCTTATATTTTACATGTAAAAACCATATATTGCAACAAAGAACTGTTTATTAGCGGTTTGTGGATGATGTTTAACATATTTAATTGTGGCAATTTGTTCCTGTATATAATATAAATGCTAAGGGTGGGGGGGTAAGTGTGTTATGGTGTGATACATAAAGGGGTAAGTTAAATAAAAGATGGTTGTTATGTTAGAGTAAGTAAAGGGGGTAAAGAACTTATTAATGAGCGAATTGTGCGATACTAACACTAAATACGCCACTCCATTATCAAATAAAAAATCTCATAAAACAGCGTGTTATACATATAATATTACAATAATGTAATTTTTGCTTGCAAATAGATATTGTTTGGTGTATGTTGCTACTAACAAGGTATAAAAATGTTGAAACTATATGATTATTATGTATCGGACGATGATGCTCGACAAATTGCGGGGTTAAACAACGCAATCAAAACCAAGACTTTTAAATTATTGGACGTGATGCGACAAAAGAAAAACACAACAATTAACACGACTATATCGCCCAGAACGGTTAATTATTGGACAGAAATTGGTGTGTTGGATAAATCGCCACTACAAGAAAGCAATAAATGGCACAAATTCTCATTTGTTGATATTGTTTTTATACACCTTGCCGCAAAATTACGGGATTTCGGATTAAATTTAGAAAAAATAAAAACCACAAAACATAATTTATACAGATTGATTTCTTTGAAAGACGAAAATGGAACTGAAATATTCAAAACACCACTGTCTATTCTAGAAATGGCTATATTGTTGGCATTTGCGTTAAAAAATCATGGAAATGTTTATTTGCTGATAACAAATTCAGGGCAAGCAACCTATATGACCGAAGAAAGTTTGGTTTTAAATCGTGAACAATATAATTTGCCAGACGCATATATTTATTTAAACTTGAATGATTTACTTAATAAAAACGAATTTATTAACAAGATACGCGCAAAAATACGTCACGAAACACAAAAATATGCGCTGGACGATAACGAAAAACAGGTTTTTGATGCTTTACGGCAAGACAATCTGGAACAATTAAGTGTCACAAAGGATACAACCAATGGTGCAATGAAATATATGAAAACAGTTGAAAATGTCACAGAAATGGAAGCAACTGAAAATATCGAGTTTGGTGGAATTTATGAAGAAAAGCAAAACGGGAAAGTTATAAGAAAGATAGCAAAACGAACAATCAAGTTTTAACAGAACTTGAAACCAACCCTGTATTTATTTGGCTGGGGGCACCAGAGAATAATTACAGCATAAAAACTTTTTGTTGAGATGGCTGGAAACACCAGAGTCGAAACGCAAACATAGCGGATTCTGACTATGGGACTAATCATATCAACGACAGAAGCACGAAAATTCTTAAAAAAACAATTAAACGAACGAATAACAGACGAAGAATTGGAAAAAATCATAATAAATTTAACCAAACTAGTTAATGTATTGTTAAACAATAAGGAACAGGAATGGGAACAACAACACCAACAAAAGTGATAATTTATTGTCGAGTTTCAAGCAAAAAACAAGTGACTGACGGCAATGGACTGGATTCGCAGGAACAGGTGTGTCGTGCTTGGGCTAAACAACGTGGATTGGTTATTGAACGTGTTTTTAGGGAAGAAGGTGTATCTGGTGGGAAAGAAGACAGACCTGCGCTGGATGCTATGTTAGAATTTTTGTTTGCTAGCAAAGAACAATATATTGTCCTTTTTTATGATGTAAGTCGTGTTGCACGTGATACAGAAATATTTTGGAACATTTATAACAGAATTGTTGCCAAAGGACACAAATTAGATACAACACAAAACAAAATAGAAGATACACCTGTTGGTAAATTTATTACCACAATTACTGCGGCACAAAGTCAATTATTTAGAGAAGAGAATGCGATTAAAACCAAAAATAATATGAAAGTGCATGCGAAACAAGGATATTGGATTTTTCGTGCCCCAACAGGATATCTGCCTACGCGTGTGGGAAAATATATACACCTAACAAGAAACGAACCAACAGCGACATATTTACAACATGCGCTGGAAGGGTTTGCGAATAATCGTTTTTTAACCCAGAAAGACGTGTATAATTTTTTGTGCGATAAAACAATCGTGGGATTCAACAACAAACCAATACATGTCACGCTTAATTTTGTAAAAAATTTGCTTACAAACGAAAAATATACAGGGTGTTTTGCTTATCCTGAATGGAATATACCATATCAACAATGGCATATTGAACCAATAATAACCACAGAATGCTTTAATGCCATTCAAGACAGGATAAAAGGTCGCAAATCAAACAAAAAAACACGCAAATATAATAAGTCGGACGAAGATTTTCCATTGAGACGTTGGGTTAAATGTGCTGCTTGTGGGCATTTAATGACAGCGGATAAACCACGCAGTAAATCAGGAAAACACCACCTTTATTACCATTGTTATAATAAAGATTGCCCGATGGGAAATAAAAATATACAGCAAAAGGTTATGCACGAAGATTTTGAACAGTTGTTGCAAAAGATTACACCAGCAAAAGATTTATTAAATCTGACAGCGGAAATCACCAAACGCGCATATAATGATAAATATCACTATGTCCAGCAACAGCGGAAAGATATTGCACAGCAAATAGAAAAGAAAAAACAGGAAAAAGAAAACACGTTTAATTTGTTGGTTGCTGGCAATATATCTGACGAAACAAAATCTATATGCGACAAACATATTTGTGCGCTGGAAAGTGAAATAAAGTTGCTAGAACACCAATTAACAGAACCGCAAGATGAACCTTTGCCGCTTGATTCTGCGCTGGATACTGTGCTTGCTTTTGTGCAAAAACCAGTGCAAATATGGCAAACTGGTGATTACGCACAACGGCAAGGTGTTCTAAATTTATGTTTTTCAGACAAAATTTCTTACGATAAAGTGGAAAAATTTAGAACCCCCGCACTGTCGCCAGTTTTCAGGCTTTTTAATGAAAATACGGGAATTCTGGAAGAGTGGCGCGCCCAGAAGGATTCGAACCCTCAACCTTCTGATCCGTAGTCAGATGCTCTATCCAATTGAGCCATGGGCGCAATGCACTATATTTTATAACCTTTTATTCGATTTGCAAGTAAAAACACAATTATTTTTCTATTTGATTCAAAATCACTCCGCTTTTGAATTTCTCAAAATGCATACGACAAACAGATATATATTGCTCTGAGCCAACTGCAATTTGTGGACCGTTTGTAATAATGCGTCCGTTTTTATCAAATCTTGCATTGTGTGTAGCCAGGTTCATACAACCGTCAATTTGACAATTTGATTCTATTAAATGTAATTTTGCACCGACTTCAACCAACCTTTGTGAAGCATGAAATAGGTGTTCATTGCTGTCTGTCATCAAGCCATAGCCCATAATAATAACTTTCGAATAGTTGATGATTTCGACTAATTTATCAATATCTTGTGTGCTAAAAAATTGGATTTCATCAATTAAAATGAATTGTGTTTCTGGTTTGGGCATATAATCATCCAAATTTTGTAAAGACAAAGCAGGCATTCGTAAGCCGATCCGGGATACAATTTCGTTATCAGAAAACCTGTTGTCACATTGCGGTTTGATGATTTCAACATGTTTGCCAGTTTGGTTCAGGCTGAATGCGGTTATTAATAGATTGGCAGTCTTGGCAGCGCCCATAACGCCATAATGAAAATGTAAATTCGCCATTTTTGTCTCCTTTTGCTCTGGGAAATTATAGTCGTGTTTATAAATCAAAATCAATATATAAATTTTATGTGTTTTCTTATGTTGGAAAAAGTGATATAATTACAAGAAATATGAAAAAATACGCATTGTTTTTGATAAGCAATATGATTTTTTGCCATTATGCTTTTGGCAGTGTTTTTTTGACTGCGCAAAAGTTTCCAACAACATATGACGATGTTTCCTTTGTCGAACGTATGCAAGTTGAAAAAGCAGGATACGAACCTTTTGCTGACTTATCTCCGTATGATATATTGACTATTGTTCATACAGATAAAAATATTGCCGAAGAAATCACAACAGATGCCGAAACACAATCTTTGACGAATCCGGAAACACATATTGCAAATATAGCATATTGTCGGTCAATGGCACCACATATTCCACAAAATCAAACAATTCCTTTTGGAAAACCAGTGTTGGATTCGGATTATAAATATTGTTCTGGATACGGTGTGCGAAATTTTGGAACAAAAAATAATCCAAAACCCGATAATCATTATGGGTTTGATATCGGTTGTACCGCTGCGCAATTTGATAGACCCGTTTTTACACCGGCAGATGGTGTTGTTGAAAGGGTTAAACCAAATAGCCGTGGCAGTTCAGCTGGAAATTATATCCTTATAAACCACCAAAATGGGTTTAAAACATATTATATGCACTTGAACACGATTCTTGTTGAACAAGGACAATATGTATCTGCTGGATGTCAGATAGGTACTATTGGATATACTGGTGGTGCCAAGGCATATAAAAGCCAATTTGCAAATGTTGATTATCCAACTATGCGCAAAGAAATCTCTCATTTGCACTATGAAATGCATTATAACGGTTCGTCGAATTCATTTACAGATTTAAACGGAAAATCGGTGCCTGTTGTTCATAAGTTTTCAGGTAGCGCATCTATAGATCCTGCTTATTTTATGGGGGTAAAATAGTTTTATTTTTTCTTGTGAAATTTTACTGCAAAACTTCCGTTATTTATTGGTTCGAAAGATAGTATGTATGGGGTTAAAACACTCTCGCGCATCCATTGTGGAAATTTTTGTTTTAATATGCCGCTGGCGCCAGTTATAACTGTTGCACTACGTATGTTAGATTCGGCAACCTGGACCAGCATTTCCCACGCTTCTTGTTCTGTGTGTTGGTGAAAGTCTAATGTAATATGTGACTGGTCTGGACGTGGCGGTTCTGGCATGCGTGTCGACAGATGCAAAGATTTTCTGACTTGTTTTTTTGTTTCGTTATCATCAAATCGAAAATCTTCGCCAATCATATTTGCAATATCAGAATCGTTCAACTGTTTCATATTATTCAGCCAATACCCCAACAGACATAGTTATACGACGAATACCAGAACTTATCGATTTTTCTTTGTTTATGCGTGCCTTGATAATTTCGCCAGTATGATAGACATGTGTTCCGCCACACAATTCACAAGATACATCGCCAGCAGTTATTACGCGAACTCGGTCGCCATATTTTTCGCCAAATAATGCCATCGCACCACGTTTTTTTGCTGATTCAATGTCCATTTCTTCATGTGCAACTGGTAAATCAGATTGAATCCATTGGTTGATTAAATCTTCAACGGCTTGCTTTTCTTCGACGGTCAAAGCGCGCCCAAAAGAAAAGTCAAAACGTACAGAATCAGGTGAAACCTTGGACCCACGCTGTTCAACATCTTCATTTAATACTTTACGCAAAGCCGCCTGAAGCAAATGTGTTGCAGTATGTGCGCGTGCAATTTGCTGACGGTTTTGTTGATTTATCTCTGGCATAATTTCATCGCCAACTGAAACAGGTGCAACCAAAGTCCCTTTGTGAATAACATTATGTCCAACGCGATTCGTTTCAGATACATTCATAACAATTTCATCGCCACGTTTGAATACACCCATGTCGCCAACTTGACCACCCTGGGTTCCATAAAAAGGTGTATGATTCAACGCAATTTCGACTTCATCGCCAGCATTTGCAGATTTTACAAATTCTTCACCACGTAATATAGACAATACTGTTGCAGGCTTGTCTGTTTTTGTTTCGTATTTTTCAATGTCATCTGTATCTGGCAAATCGGTCTGGGATTCCCACAACAGTTTGGTCCCACGCGTGTCTGCGCGTGAACGTTCTTTCTGTTCCGCCATACATTTTTCGAATCCATTGATATCAACATCGATTTTTTTATCACGCAAAATCATTTGTGTTAAATCGAGTGGAAATCCATATGTATCAAACAGTTTAAATGCAATATCGCCCGGCAGAATACCATTGTTGATTTTTGGCAATTCGGATTCCAATAATTTCATACCGTTCTGCAACATATCTGCGAAAGAGGTTTCTTCGTTGCGAATAATTTCAACAACATGCGATTGTTGTGTTTTTAGTTCTGGATATGCATCACCCATTTCAGCCACCAATGCAGGATACAATTCGGATAACAGACTGCCACGATGTCCCAATATTTGTCCATGGCGCATAGCGCGTCTTAAAATACGACGAATCACATAGCCACGATCAGCATTACTTGGGATAACGCCGTCAGCAATTGCAAAGCCAACTGAACGTAAATGGTCTGTGATAATCTTGAAACTTGGTTTGTTTTCTTCTGTCTCGATAACGCCAGTTAAATCTGAAACGGCGCGTTTCAGATTTACAAACAAATCTGTATCATAGTTATCTTGTTTACCTTGTAATACAGCAGCCCATCTTTCTAAACCTGCACCAGTATCAACATTTTGTTTTGGCAAAGGTGTCAGATTACCATTGGCATCGCGGTCATACTGCATAAACACATCATTCCAAATTTCTACAAAACGCCCACAATCTTCTTCTGGGCTGCCTGGTAATCCGCCAGCCATATTTGGGTTCATATCATAATGCATTTCGGTACATGGACCACAAGGGCCAGTATCACCCGCAGACCACCAATTGTCTTTATCAAGACGTATAGCATCTTTGCCAGTAATCTTTTTCCAAATTTGTGTTGCTTCGTTATCGCTTATGTGGGTTGTCACTACAATTCTGTTTGGGTCTAAACCAATAACTTTGGTCAATAATTCCCAAGACATTTCAATTGCGCCTTCTTTGAAATAATCACCAAAAGACCAGTTGCCAAGCATCTCAAAAAATGTATGATGTCTGCCATCAAAGCCAACATCTTCCAAATCATTGTGTTTGCCACCAGCACGAATACATTTCTGAACATCTGCAACACGCGGCGCAATCGGTTGTTCTGTGCCTTGGAATACGCCCTTCCATTGAACCATACCGGCCACAGTAAATAACAGAGTAGGGTCGTTAGGAATCAGCGACGCGGACGGCACAATTTTATGTCCATGTTGCTCAAAATAATCTAAAAATACTTTTCTTATTTCATTATATGTCATAGTCTAACCCTTTTAATTGCTAAATAATAAAATGATAATTGCGAATATTCAATCATAAAATTGCAAAGGTGGTATATTTTATGATATAATAAGATAACAACAGTATCAGGATTCAAAATGCTAAAAAAACCAGGACTGCTTTTTTCCGTATGTGCGTTGGCGCTTGTGATATTGGCGACGGTTTTCAGATTGCAGTTGCCAGGTGCAAACACCGAATCGGCAAAAATCGCTGCGACTAATGTCGCGAATCATTTATTTGTTTGCCCAATGGCCAATTCAACATGGGATTCTGTGGCACAGGGTTTTTCTGTTCTTAAACCGTATATTTCAATGTTTGTTGTTTTTGCTGTGATTGTGTTGTTATTCAGTTGGGGCTGGGCACTATACCAAAATCTATTGAAAGATAAGTTTGTTAAAGATGCTTATAAAAACCCATGGGATATAACAAAAATAATTTTTTGGCTTGCAGTAGCACTTATGATTTGTGTACAGACCCCGAATCACTTCAGAACAAAGGTTCCTGTGCGTTCTAATGGGGAAACATCAGAATGGGTTTTGTGCGAACAATCGGCCCCAGATGCGCGTGCTGTGCGTGTGCGCAACGCGAAATAATTGTATTGTTTTTGTCAATAATTCAAGGTTTTTTGCGCTTTGTAAATAATTGGCTTGACTTAAAGTGCCGTTTTCTCTACGATTCGATTAAGCAGTTCGGGCAATGCCCTTGGAAACATATAGAATATATATAGTTTCTAAAGACATTGCTTAATAAACTGCCTAACAACCTTAACTCTATATGAAAGGAGAAACATATGAACAAACAAGAATTGATTGAAGCAATTGCAAATGAAGTTGAAGTTACAAAAGCAACTGCAGCTGGTTGTTTGGATGCATTCATCAACACAGTTACAAAAGTATTGAAAAAGAAAGGCGAAGTTCGCTTGGTTGGCTTTGGTACATTCACAACAGCTAAACGTAAAGCAACAACAGGTCGCAACCCACAAACTGGTGCACCAATTAAAATTGCTGCTTCTACTCAACCAAAGTTCCGTGCTGGTAAAGCTTTGAAAGATGCTTTGAACTAAACTATGTTTGTTTAGAGGTTATAAAAACGCCTGCAAATTTGTGGGTGTTTTTTTATGGAAAAAATCCACTTTACATATGATTTATAACTGGTACAATCTGATTGTGTAAAAACAAAAGGAAGGACACAATGGCAAAACAAACAAAGAAGACGGCTAAAAAACAACCAGCCAAGAAAACAGCAGTTGCAAAACCGGCACCTGTTATGGAACATGACTGTGGCAAAGATTGCCCATGTGGATGTCACAGACATTCTGCGGGTCATCGTTTGAAACACATAATGATTTTGGTAATCGTATTTATTTTGGGTTATGCATGTGGCAAAATATTCTATCCATGCCCGATGCGCAAACATATGCCACTTTATAATAATCATCCTGTATTTACAAACGGATGCTTGGATATGCAACAAATTCAGAATACAAAATTCCAAGAAAAAATGATGCAGGCCGATGCTAATGGCGACGGCTGTATTTCCATAGAAGAATATAAAGCCTTCAAAGCTAAATGGGCAGATAAAAAGGGACCAAAACCAAAACATGGAATATTTTTTGGTGGACAACATAAAATGCATGGTGCAAAACCAACAGCCCAGCAACAGTAATTGAAAAACGTCCCTGAATTTTGGGGACGTTTTTTTAACCTTTTACAATTCGCGCTTTGGTTCTTTCCCATTCGCGCGCTTTGATTGTTTCGCGCTTGTCAGTCAGTTTTTTACCATGGCCGATGCCTAATAATACCTTTAATCTGCCACGATTATTGAAATACATTTTCAATGGGAATATAGTCGCACCTTTTTCTTGAAGTTTACCAATCAATCGATTGATTTGATTGCGGTGCAACAATAATTGACGTGGACGACGTTCGTCGAAGTTTACAGCACGGTTGGCAGTTGGTAATTTCTGAATTTCAACGCCCGCCAGAAACAAGTCATTGCCACGTTTTTGTACGAATCCATCAACAATAGTGACTAAACCATAACGCACAGATTTAATTTCTGCGCCAGTCAACGAAATGCCAGCCTCCATAGAATCTTCTATGGAATAATTGAATCGCGCCTTGCGATTTTCAGAAACCTGACCAAATTTTATTGTTTGACGTTGCATGTTTTAGATTTTATATGATTTTTCGATAATTGCAAAGTTTTTTATTGAAAAAACTGCTGGTTCATATATACTTTTGATTAAGAGTATGAAATGCTCTTGTGGACTTAACAATCCAAACCAAACGTGTCAGCGATGACATAAAATATCCCCAACAAATGGTTGGGGGTCCGCGAATATATTGAATAAGCGGAGCAATTCGTTTGGTTGTTGTTAACCCCCAACCGCTTTCATGCGGTTGTTTTTTATTTGCTACAAAGGGGATAACAAATGTTGATTGCGCAAACAACAGAATCGAGATTTGCGTTATTGTTTGTGCAGGCCAAGAAAACAAAAATAGAAAATAGTCTGGGTATCAAGCATCTGGATATATTGATTGTTTCTTGGATTGTTTATAATTTCATTGTGAAAAATCGGGACGCATTTCATTCTGCGTTCAGACATAATATAGATATATATGCGCACGATATGTTGTTATCAGACATCATAACAGTATTGAAACAAGCGCAAAAGCGCGGTATATCATTACAGGATGAACTGCCTTTCCCACCAGAAAAGATACACATCGTAATATAACTATATTTTTATCTTTGTCTTTGGATAGAGTGTTTTTGTATTGTTCAATAATATTTCTTCCAATTCATCTAATTGCAAATGTTTAATGTTTGCCAATACTTTTGCTGTTTCGATAACCATTGATGGTTCGCATTTCCTACCACGATATGGAACGGGTGCACAGTATGGCGAATCAGTTTCAATAACGATGCGGTCGTTTGGTATTTTTGCAAATGTTTCACGCACAGATTCTGAATTCTTAAATGTTATAATACCGCTGGCTGAAAAATAAAAACCGCGGTCCAGCATTGTTTGTGCCAAATCCCAACTGGATGTAAAACAGTGCATCACACCATGAAATTTGTCTGTTAAAATCGCTTTGGTATCATCTTCGGCATCGCGCGTGTGAACTGCAATTGGCATATTGTGTTCGTATGCGATTTCCAGTTGTGATTCAAATAACTTTATCTGTGCATTACGCGTTTGTTTGCCGTAATGATAGTCTAGCCCAATTTCCCCAACACCAATAACATGTGGATTATTCAGAATTTCATCGGTTAAATAATCATTTGGATTTGCGTTTGTGTATTCAGGATGAATCCCTGTTGTCACAAAAATATTATCGTAATCATTTGCGATACGCAGTGCGCCGTTTATGTCTTTTGGATTGGCTGTCGCACAAATCAGTGCGCCGACACCTGCATTTTTTGCGCGTGCCATGACGGTATCAATATCGTCATCATATTCATAAGTCAAATGACAATGGGTATCTATAAACATTTTTTTACTTCCACTATAATTCTGAAAATCGCAATATCTGCTTTCAGATTCAACCTGTTTATATCAGAAATTGCATGTGTAGCCATAGGGTACAAATCTGCCAATCCAAGTTGTGCAATCGCATCTAACAAAATACCGTACAGGGCAGGTGACGAAGCAATCTTGGTTGCAACAATCATAATATCGCTGGCATTAGCATGTGGGTTATGAAGAACTTCCAACAATTCTTCGTATATAATATCGCCACCGGTCGATTTCAGATTTGCGATTTTTCCAAAACTACCGTTTGCCAGTTTCAGTATTTCTGAACTGATTTCTTCGTCTGGCATAAAGCGGACACATAATTCGCGCAATTCAGATATTGTTAATGGATGCATTTTCTCAACACGTGCGCGTGAACGAACAGTCGGCAAAACATTTGATAATTGATGTGTCACCAATAAAAACAATGTCTGTGCAGGTGGTTCTTCCAGCAATTTCAGAATCGCGTTTGATGCAGGAACTGTCAATTCATCAACTGAATCAATCAGCACAACCCGCCATTGACCAGACATAGATGACATTTGCATACGTTCAATCATTGCGCGCACAGTATGTACAGAAATTGCCTTTACATCCGTTTTCGAGTTGCCGCGTTCATCAATGTTTTTTGACAGGTCTATAATGAAAAAATCACCAACATTACCATAAACCATACGCGCGATTTTATAGGCTAATGTGGCCTTGCCAATTCCACGCGGACCGCACAACATCCATACGGGATGAATAGGGTGCACATCACGATTATTCCATGCATCTGTAAAAGTTTTTAATGTATCAGAATGCCCAACCAAGCAATCGTTATCCATTGGATTTGGAAACTCAAATAAAACTTCTTTTTTCTTTGACGCCATTATTTGCCCCCAAACATTACAGAAATATTTTTAATAATACGACCAATAAATTGAATCTTTCTGACTTTTTCTTTTGCAACCATAGGGACACGTTGTTTAACATCGCCATTATATTCAACAACTATTTCGCCAATCTTTTGCCCAGCTTTTATTGGTGCAACAACTGGTTCATCATATCGCGCCAAAACACGTACGTTTTTTATTGATTCGTTTTTGTGTAGGGTGATTGCTACATTTTTATCCACCGTCGCCATGACTTTGTCACGAACACCATACCATACAGGTATTTTAATAATATCATCCCCAGCATGATAAAAAACTTTTGTTTGTGTGTTTTTATAACCATAGTTCAGCAGTTTTTTCATTTCGCTTGCCAGCGCTTCATGATTACCGCCACGAAACCCATTTATAACACCAATCAAACGACGACCACCAATTTTTGTGCTACCAACCATGCCATAACCGCCATCGTCTGTGTGACCAGTTTTCAGACCATCTGCACCTGGCATAGAAAATAAAAGTTTGTTATAATTTGTTGTATGCGTATGCGTCCAATCTTTACACCAAGCTGTTTGTGCGCCTTCGAATTCAAATCTTTTTGTCGCGAACATCGGATATAAATCAGAATATTCAGAAATAATATGTGAAGCTAATAATGCCAATTCACGACTGGTCATCAAATTATTTGGATTTGGCAGACCACTGGCATTACCAAACGAAGATTGTTCCATACCAATCTTTTTGGCATATTTTTGCATATAATCAGTGAATTTTTCTTCAGATCCAGCGATTGATTCGGCAACAACCACCGACGCATCACCCGCAGACAATACAATGATGCCCAAAATTGCATCACGTACAGAGATTTTTTGACCTGTTATTAAACACATCTTGCTGGCTGGATACCACAGCGGTTTTTTATAATGTGCATTTTCAGAAACAGTCAAAGTATCATCTAACTTTAATTCGCCAGATTTAACTTTGTCGAATAATACAGCCAGAGTCATCAATTTCAGCATGGAAGAGGGTGGCATTAAAACATCTGCGTTTTTAGAAACAATCGTGGCATTGGAATCATAGTCAATTAAATATGCAGATTTTGCCTTGGTCGTAAAAGATTCAGTTGTGGCAAAAGCATTTGCCACAAAAAGCCAAGCGAACAAAATCAGAAGTTTTTTCATCATACGTTGGTATCATAGCAACAATAAATCCCACTTGCCAATATTTTTTCGGTTGTATTGAATAAAAAAGTTTTGGTTGAAAAGTGTTTAATTTTTGTGGCGGAGACGAATTCCTGTCCTTGATGAACGATAACAAAAATCTATAAAAACTCGTATTAAAAACTCCTTTTTTATGATTTTTCTAATCGTTCATCTGCGTATTCGCCATGCGCACCGTTGGTGCTCTGGCGTATCCCTTCGTCCCGCCAGTTAAAATCAAAAACACCCATTTCGTGGGTGTTTTAAGATTTTAATTTCTGGCGGAGACGAAGGGATTCGAACCCTTGATACCCTTGCGAGTATACCACATTTCCAATGTGGCGCACTAGACCAACTATGCGACGTCTCCTGAATTTTATATTATCTGATTATTCTTCATCTTCGCCAGCATCCGGTGTGTCATCACCAGCATCTGCGATTCCATCATGAGATTCTTCGACCAAAGAGTTTTCCAATTCTGCATCAATTTCGCGCAACAATGGATCTTCGGTTGTGATTTCCAAAGAATTGTCAGCATCAGCAGCCACAGGTGAATCTTTGTAAGATTGAACAAATTCATGGCGAACCATATCGACATCCAATTTGCCACTGCCGATTTCACGCAAAGCAACCACAGTCAATTTATCACGTTCTTTGTCAACCACAGGTTCTGCACCACCGTTTAAGTCACGAACGCGTTGAGAAGCCAACATTCCAAGTTCATAACGGCTGTCTACATATGGTAAAGTATCTGTATTTGTTATGCGTGCCATAATAAAATCCTTTGTTGAAATCGTTTTTATTCACGATATAATGCCTTATGAATAGTAAAAAATCAAGCAGAAAATAAAAAAATGAACATAAAAACATTATCTTTTGGGTGCAGATTAAATGCCTTGGAATGTGAAAAGATTACCAAAATGTTGGACGGTGTTGTTGATACAGCGATTTTGGTAAATACTTGTGCTGTCACAGGCGAAGCAGAACGTCAATCTGCGCAAACTGTGCGTAAATTGTCGCGTGAAAATCCAAATGTCTTGATTTTTGTGACAGGCTGTGGCGCAACGCGCAACCCAAAATTGTTTGCTAAAATACCGCACGTCTTGGTCATTGATAACAAAGATAAAATGCAGTTGGCGTCCTATGTTAACGCGATAGAACAGGCAGGTCTGAATATTTGCAATCCAAAGATAGAATCTTTCAAGAACACAGATGGCAAATTGTCAAAGCAGTTTATCCAGGTGCAAAATGGCTGTAATCATGATTGCACATATTGTGTGACGCGTCTGTTGCGTGGAAAATCTGTATCTTTTCCATATAATGAAATCTTGAGCGATGCGAAAAATGCTGTTTCCAACGGTTTTTATGAAATTGTTTTGACAGGTGTGGACACTGCGAGTTTTATTCAAATGCAAGACGGCAAACCATTTTTATTGGCTGACTTATGTGAAAAATTGTTGATTGATGTGCCAGAAATCAAACATTTGCGTCTGTCGTCCATAGATCCTGCATCGCCAGAGGTGGCTAAAATTATAGATTTGATGAAACGCGAACCACGTTTTATGTCACACTTGCATTTGTCTATGCAGTCTGGTTCAGATACAATTCTGAAATCTATGCATCGGCGTCATAATGCAGAAATGTTGCGTAATCTTGTAAAATTAGCAGATAATAAAATTTCGTTCAGCGCAGATATAATCTGTGGTTTCCCGGGGGAAACAGATGAATTGTTTAACGATACTTGTGATATGGTTCGTGAAATGGGTTTGATTCATGTGCATGCTTTTCCGTTTTCAGCGCGTCCAGATACCGTTGCTGCAACATTACCCAATCAAATCAATCGCAGTATATCAAAACGACGTGTGAAAATAATAACGGATATTGCAGATGCTAACAGGGCAGAGTTTATGCAAAAACAAATCGGCAAAACAGTTTCTGTGCTGATAGAAGAAAATAACACTGGTCGTACACCTGATGACATAGATGTCAAAGTCCAAGGTGCGAAGATTCCTAATAAAACAATATTGGGCGTAAAATTGATTGATGTTGAAGATGGTGTATTTATTGGAAATCGTATTTGATAAAGGGAACAAAAATGAAAAATACAAAAAACACAAAAAAATGTTCATCGAAAACCGCAGATGACGGTAATACTGTTGTTGCAGGTATCTTTTTCTTGTATATCAGTCTTATTTTATTAGGTGTGATTTATGGTATGCGCCATAACAGTTTTAATGACCAATCAAAGGAACTAACACAAAAACATCCAGAAACATCGACAATCCCAGACGTTTTTTTGGGTACAGTCATAGCCATGGCCAAAGAAATGGATGGACATTGTGAATATCGTGCTTGCGATAAAACAATATGTGATTGGTACGATAACAACAATAACCAATGTGATGGCATGAACCAAGGTGATTGGGTTGCAAAGGTCGACAATACAACATACAAAGGCACATCGTTGTGTAGCGAAACCAAAGGCATATTTGCAGAACCGGGCAACCCAAGTCAGAACCCGGGTGCACATTGTTGGTGTAAATCAGAAGCAGGGTGGGTGCATCATCTAGCGTTGGGTAGCGCGACATATTGTGCTGATAACGGTTGTGCAGGTAATTGTGCGCATGGTGTTTTATATTCGCAACAATTTCGTTCTGCGTTATTAAAAGCCCAGAAACAATATACAAAATAATTTCTATGCGTTGTTTCCGGCTACGAAACCACTAGAAAACGCCCATTGTAAATTAAAGCCACCTAAATCGCCGGCTATGTCCATAACTTCGCCAACAAAATATAATCTTGGGCAAAGCGTAGATTCCATTGTTTTTGATGATATTTTATCTGTGCTGATACCACCAATTGTCACTTCTGCACTTTGGAAACCGATTGGTTTTGCATCATCTATGTCCAGTTGTGTTATGTGTTTTGCGATTTCATTAATCTGTGAATCTTTATAATCTGCGATGTTTGTTGTATCGCCACAGACAAATCGAGCCAATTTCTGTGGTAAAAATTCAGCAACAACATTTGTTAAACTGCGTTTGCCATTAGTGCGTTTTGCGTTTAATAATAATTCTGGAACATTTAAGTCTGGTGCAAAGTTTATTGTGAATTTATGGGTGTCAAACAAACTGGCACGATATGTCGCTGGGCCGCCAATTCCAAAATGTGTAAACAGCAAATCATCACGAATTACATGTTTATTTATTTTGATTTCTACAGGCAAAGATATTCCGGCCAAATCAGCGCTAAAATGTTTTGTTTTTATCGCGCACAGGGCGGGGCGAATTGGTTCAATTTTATGTCCGAACTTTTTAGCAATAATATGTCCAATATTTGATACACCAACTGTTTCCCAGGAAACACCACCGCTGGCGATAATCAGTGATTTTGATTGGAATTCGCCATGATTTGTTTTGATTGTGAATATATCATCGTCTTTGACAACATCTTTGACAACTGTGTTATATTTTATTTCTGTATTTCCAATATCGTCCATCAAGGCATTGACTATGTCAATCGCGCTGTCTGCACAGAAAAAACGACCAGGCTCTTTTTCATAATATTTGATTTTGTGTTTTTTAACCCAGTTTAGTGTGTCATTTGGTGAAAACTGCGCCAAAGCAGACCGTACGAAATTCGGATTTTTACCAAAATAATGCGTGTAGTCAGCAGCCAGATTTGTAAAATTGCATTTACCACCCCCAGAAATTGCAACTTTGCGTGCAGGCTTATCGCCCATATCGATTATCAATACAGATTTTTTACGTGCGTGCAGTTCTGCTGTGGCTTTCAGTCCGCCAGCCCCCGCACCAATAATAATAACATCATAAGTTTTCATGTTGATTTAATTTTATCAGTAATAATTATACTTGCCAATATTTTTTCACTTGTATTGAATAAAATGTTTTTGCTAGGATTGTTTTGTCAGATGGTGTTCATCTGATGAGGTGTAGATACCTGTTCAAAGAGCGTCCAAGATGACGTAAAAAAACTCCAACCAAAGGGTTGGAGGGTTGCGAATATATCGAATAAGCACACAATTTCTCTTTGAATTGTATCTAACCTCCAACCACCTGATTTTTCTGGTGGTTTTTGTTTGTTTGGCTAAAGGAGAAAAAGAACATGAAAAAACTATTAGTGACGGGTGGCGTGCTGTTCAGCATCCTGCCTGCTATGGCAACGGATTTGTCCCTGTCTGATTGGCACCTGATAGACAGTAATACGGCAAATCCAACCTGCTCTGGCCCCGAAGGTTATACAGGGTTCGTAAATGGTGATGTGACAATGGCGCCATTGTATATTCAGCAATGCGACCCCGGGTATTATCTGAATGCAACCAGTGAAACACAAATCCAAGAACATCAGGACAGTAATGAAGACTTGGACTATTATTATATCCAGGCGTGTACACAATGCCCTGCGGGACATTCTTGTGCGGGTGTATCGAATCCAACAGTTGTAAATGATTCGTTGGGGGTGATGGGTTTGGGTGCTGAATGTTCTGCTGGAACCTATGCGACTGCGGGGCAAAGTTCATGTACTGCATGCGCACCCGGAACATATACAGCACAAACGGGTCAAAGTTCATGCACAAATGCCCAAGCTGGATATTACACACCGAACACAACCTCTGAAGCCTTATGCCCGACCGGATATCAAGATGGTGCGGCAGGTTCAGGTACAACGATAGACGCATGTTCCAAAACAATCAGTTGCCCTGTGGCGTGTTCCAACAATGTAAAACATACAAAAACATGCACCATAGACGATACATTGGACGGTACCAGTGTAGCATTTGGAAGTGCAAACAGATTAAGCGGTTCATGTTTTGAGCAATTTACGTGTGATGATGGTTATGAAAAGCGAAGTATTTATGCTTGGTTGTACGCACACCCAGAATCTGTTTCATCAAATATTGCATATTGTTCACCAAATGGAACTGGTGCAGGTTGTTCTGATGCCCAAAATCCAATGGAACGCGGAACAACAACATGGATTATTAGTGGTAATGATAAACCTGTAGACACACTACATTTTGTAAATGTGTGTACAAACAGGGCGCCTGATTTTAATGCTGCACAACAAGGGGATTTTTCTTCTTTTGTTGTTGATCAATCAACAGCGCAGTTTAATCCATCAGATACGGGGACGTATTGTTGGATGCGAAACATCGATAGACCGGACCAACCTTGGTTTATCTCCAATTTTTACAACAGTACACAACAATGTGCTGAAAATTGCGGTAGATTACGAGAATCAGACTATTCTAGCAACTATGCCTTTGGGGATTATCAAGGCAGTACCTTTGTTCCAATTGCACAGGATATGATGATAATATCTCAGTTGGCAACATATACAACCAACAACGTCAATGCACAGTTTTGTTTTGCACGTACGGTTAGCATTAACTGGGCTGGTGTTGCAGAACCTGGTGCTGCGGCAACCTGTACCTATGGTGAAAGTCTGACTGTGCCGACACCTGATACAAACCCAGAAGGTTATAACTTCGTTGGTTGGACTGTTGGTGAGGTTATAAATAATAACAACCAAAACAACAACGAACCAAGTAATGAAGAACCAGAATAATAAAAAGGAGGATGTTTATATAACTTCTGCCCCCCCGAATGACAAACTCCCTTTCAACTATGTCATTGGGGGCGACTGAAAAAACCTTTGCATTTTGCAAAGGTTTTTTTTAGTTCTCCTCCTGCGGAGGAGTACCCGCAGGGGGAGGTGGTCTTTGATTCTAGATAATGCGAATACATGAAAGACCACCCTGCCGTTCCGGCACCTCTCCGCAGGAGGGGAATTTTTGCTCTCGTTCTTGGAAGATACTGGTTCCCCGCCCGTGGCGGGGGGGACCGCTTGCGGTGGGGAGGGTATTCTGGTGTGTTTGTTTTTATGAACGTCTGGCACCATATTTGATTCCAGATAATACGTAATATATTTCTTACTTGTGTTTTTGTTCCAACCCTCCCCGTCACTTCGTGACACCCCGCCCCAGGCGGGGAACTACGTTGTATCCTGAGAATAAATTTACTGTCCAAATAAAAAAAGACCGTCGTATGACGGCTTTTTTATTCGTGGTGGGTTAGGTAGGACTTGAACCCACGACCAAAGCGTTATGAGCGCTCCGCTCTAACCAACTGAGCTACTAACCCACGGCAAAGGTTATTATATATTTTTTATATTGTGTTGCAAGTTAAAAATGAACACGTCTTGCTTTTTTTGTAATTTTATGCGATTATAGCCCGCATGGCAGAGCTGGTTCCGATTTTAAATAAAAATCAGATGGAGGCGTTCAATACAATCGAACGTACGCATGCCAATATTCTGATATTGGGTCAGGCTGGAACAGGAAAATCAACTTTTGTGCAGTATCTGAAATCTGCGTCAAGCAAACGCATAGTGTGTGCGTGTCCAACGGCGGTTTCTGCCCTGAACATTGGGGGACAGACGATACATTCGCTTTTCCAAATTCAGCCACGCGATTTTATTATGCCTGAATTATTGAAATTAAAGGCCAAGCCACGAAATATATTAAATGCCACAGATGTTCTGGTCATTGATGAAATATCTATGGTTGCACCAGATTTATTAGACGCTATTGACATATTGGCGCGTTCGGCCCGTCATAATAACGAACCGTTTGGTGGAATTCAGGTTGTTGCTATTGGTGATTTGTTTCAATTGCCACCTGTGATAACGCGGGATGCAGAAGAATATTATCAGCAGGCTTATGAACACAAAAATGCATATTTTTTTGATTCCAATGTTTACAAGCGTGCAGATTTTATTAAATACGATTTCAATACTGTGTATCGGCAGAGTGATGATGATTTACTGCAAAACCTTATGCGATTGCGTGATAATGATGCAGGTGCACTGGGGTTCTTTAATGCTTGTAAAATAGAAGATGAAAACGCACGTAAAAATGCGGTTATAATTACTCCGTTTCGCGCGATTGCTGAACGCATAAATACAGAACGATTAAATCAGATAGATGCGCCACTGGTTCAATATACTGGTGTTCTGGCTGGTAATTTTAATGCAAATGATGTTCCTGCGCCTATGGATTTATGTCTGAAGCAAGGTGCTTTGGTTATGTTTGTTAAAAATGGCGATAAATGGCATAATGGATCTATGGGAATTGTTGAAAATTTGGGTGCACGTGAAATCGTTGTTCAATTATTAGATGATGATAACAATGATATTGTTGTTGTTAAACCCGAGAAATGGGAAAAGATAGAATATTCGCGTGACGAAAATGACAGAATAGTTGAAAATGAAATCGGCAGTTATAAACAATTTCCGCTTGCGCTGGGGTATGCTATGACAATACATAAATCACAAGGTAAAACGTTAAGCAAGGTTGTAATAGATATTTCGCGTGGCGCATTTGCGCATGGTCAAACTTATGTTGCTTTGTCGCGAACCAGACATGCGCAAGATATGCATATTGTAAAACCATTACAACAACGTGATATTATTTTTGATACCAGAATATTAGATTTTGTGAATGATAAATTATAAATCTTTGGCCATCAAAATTGCGTCAATTCCATCATAGTATTTTGGGCGTGTTCCAACCACTTTATAGCCGTTATTTTCATACAGTTTCTGACCGGCAATATTTGTTGAAGCAACTTCCAAGAATATTTTCTTAACACCTTGATTTTTAATATTTTTTTCAATTATTGCTAACATCGCTGATGCGATGCCATTTCGGCGTGCGTCGGGTGCAACACCGATTGTTATAATCTCTGATTCATCTGCAACATTTCGCCACACTGCAAAACCGTTTTGTGATACGATAATTTCGCATCCTGATTTTTTTAGGTCTGCAAAATCAGATGCCGACCAAGGCTTGTTCGGAAAACATAATTTATGAAGATTTGCAATTTCATCAAACATTATTTTTCAGCATAACTTGGGCGAAGGTACATTGGTATTGCAGGTTGTAAATCGCCAGATTTGATTTTGTTTTCGATTATTTCGCGTGCGTCACGTAAATCAAAAGGTATATGACCGACTGTGCGCGGGTATTTCATTTGTTCTGTTTCGACGGTATCTATGTCCATAACGCATGGCTCTATGTCATGTGCAGCAACAAAAAAATCACCGCGACCAGAATCAAGTGCAACAAAAGCATCAGGGGTTTTATGTAAATATATCTCGAAAATATTGACTGGAATAACGGGGATTTTCAATCCGATGCCTAATCCTTTGGCATAGGCGATACCCATACGAATACCTGTAAAACTGCCAGGGCCAACAATCACACCGATTCCCGATAAGTCTGACATATTTATATGATTTTGCTGTAAAAAATCCATAACTGTACTTGGCAAAGCAATCGATTGTTTCGTGTTTTCAATCTTGAAAACTTTGTCGTTGATTGCTAACTCTATACCGTTGCCAGATGTATTTATAATCAAAATCATTTTATTAAAACCCTTGATTTATATTCGTGCGCTGAAACCAATTTTTGTATTGCGATTTGCGTTTTGGTGAACAGATAATAACGCATCTATTTTTTCTTTTGTAAATTCGGTTTTTACATCTTCACCATTGTTTTCCAGTAAACTGCGACGCAACACAGATGCAATTTCACGTTGTAATTCACGAACGCCTTGTTCAGAAGTATAATTGCGAATTATATGCATAATCGCATCATCAGACATCACGATATTGTCGATATTCCATCCTGTATCATCTGCGGCACGTTTTAACAAATGTTCACGCGCAATTTGCAGTTTTTCTTGTTCTGTATAGCCAGGAATTTCAATTATTTCCATACGGTCTTTTAATGCAGACGACATATTTAATGAATTAGAAGTCGCGATAAACAAAACATTTGATAAATCAAAATCAAC
>DBXG01000039.1:24588-25932 GCA_002309215.1 Alphaproteobacteria bacterium UBA1218
AATGCAGATTCTGGATCGCCACGCCAATCGCGCCCCATCTTATCGATTTCGTCTAAAACGATAACTGGATTATTTGATTTGCAACGTTTTAATGCGTCCATGATACGACCGCATTGTGCGCCAATATATGTTTTTCTGTGTCCACGAAAATGAGCCTCGTCAGATATTCCGCCCAAAGATATTCTGCAATATTTACGGGATAGGGCATTAGCAATTGATTTGCAGAGTGAAGTTTTACCAACACCAGGTGCGCCAACGAAACATAATATACTGCCGCGATTTTTACCTGTTTTTTTCATAACAGCAATGTGTTCCAGTATTCTTTCTTTGACAGGTATCATACCTGAATGTTCGCTGTCCAGTATTTCGCGCGCCTTGCCTAAATCAATCGGTGCATTATCAGATTTGCCCCATGGCATAGACAGTAATTCATCAAGATATGTTTTAAGTAATCCACCTTCCTGGGACATTGGCGACATAGCGCGCATGCGTTTTAATTCAGACATCGCTTTTTCTTTTGCCTCAAGCGGCATAGCAGATTGTTCAATTTTTTTGCGCATGCTGATAATACTGGTTTCTTCATCGTCATCGCCCATTTCTTTTTGTATAGCGCGCATTTTTTCTTGCAAAATAGCCTGACGTTGACCGTTTTCCATTTGGCTTTGTACACGACGATTGATATTGTCTTCGATTTTTTCGGTTTCAATCAGCAAAATAATCTGCTCCAAAAGCGCCATCAATTTTTCACGCCATGTTTTCATTCTCAGCACACTTACAGCAATATCAGTATCGATATTTGCCATTTGAACCACAGAATCAATAAATGCAGGTATTGGATAATTCTGGATAACCGCACGTAATTTTTCCATCTTGAATTTGTGGCGCGCAGATAAAGCCTGCATAGCATCAGCCAGTTTGTCGCGCAAAGCAATCGTCTGTTCTAGTTCAGAGTCATCAAGTGTTTCAATCGGTGTAATATCACCAGTAAATATGCCGTTAGTAATTGTTATATCGGTTAAATCTACGACATCTGTTGTCCGAATAATTGCATGTATTGCGCCATCAGGCATGTGTAAAACCTGGGCAATATCGCCAATCGTCCCTGTGGTAAAAATGTCATTTACCGTCGCAGGATATCCCCACGCATGTTGCGGGCATAAAACGACTTTCTGATTATTTTTCGTTGCAGCTTCTATACAAGCAACAGACAATGGATTATCGACATACACCGGCACCGTCAGGCCCGGATGAACGACTAAATCACGAACAGGTAGAATATATTCTTTCATAGCATTTATAAATATAGAATATTTTATTTGCTTTTCAAGATATAAAAAAATCTTC
>DBXG01000001.1:0-26951 GCA_002309215.1 Alphaproteobacteria bacterium UBA1218
GAGTCCAGTTGCCCGAGCCACGATTTCCGCGGGTTCCGCGGATTTTTTATTGTCAAAATTTAGTCGGTTTTAGCAGATTTGAATTTCTTCCCTTTTTATGATATAATTACATCTGATAACAAAGGACTACAAATGGCAAAGAAATCAAATGCTAAAGGGTATGTGTATATTTTAACAAATCCAAGCTTCAGAGAAGACTGGGTTAAAATTGGCAAAAGCGGTGGTGAAGTGGATTTAAGATCCAAACGTTTATCTAATACAGCAGTGCCATTGCCATTTGAAATTTATGCTACAATAAAAACATCCAAATATTCTGAACTTGAAAAACATCTGCATGAAGTCCTGACAAATTTGGCAAATACCAGAATAAACCCCAAGCGTGAATTTTTTAACATCAATCCACAAAGAGCAGGCGAATTGTTGAAAAATTGTGCAAAATTGATTGAAGATGCAGAACTAAACTTCCCAGATGATGCAGATGAAGATGATGCTGGTATGAAACGGACTGGCAAACATCATAAAAAGGGCAAGTATACTGTTGATACAAATAAAGAATTTAAATTTGCCAGAGAATCAACCGATGCCAGAATGATTGTAAAAGGCGGTAATCGTTATATCGTTCTCGCAGGATCTAAGATAGATACAGGTGTTTATAGTAACAAGACGGCAGTGAAAAAGTTGCGTACAGCCAATGCCAAATATTTGAAAAATGGTGTCACAACCAAGGATATAGAATTTCATTCTCCGTCTTCGGCAGGGGAATTCGTTGGCGGTGGATCCTGTAATGGTAAATATTATTGGCGGACTAAAGATGGAAAACCGTTGAACGACTTCATCAAATACAATAAAGACAAATAATTTCTAGGCAAAAATAGCTTGTTTTCTATGAAACGGTGTCGTATATTGACGGCATGAAAATGTCGTAAATTGACACAAAGGACAAGCGTATGAAATCCAAGAAGAACATTATTGATAGAGTTATGTTGCGTATCGAAAAACGCAAGGGTAATGTTTTCATGTTAAAAGACTTCAAGGATTTGATCAAAGAGTATGACTATGATCAGGTTTTGCGTGCTTTGCGGCAATTGGTAAAAAAGAGGGTTTTGATCAGAATAGGACATGGCATATATGCAAAGACACGCATTTTTGGTAATGGGGTTGTACTCCCGAATGCCACAATAGGAGATTTGGCAGAAGAGGCATTGCAAAAACTTGGTGTCAAGACAGATAAATCCACTTACTGGTATGAATACAATTCAGGTATGTCAGACCAGATACCAACAGGTAGGGTAATTGCAGTTGATCGTCGTGTACGTCGTAAAATTGGTTATAATGGATATGAAATTTACTATGAACGAATAAAAAAGAGGTAACGCAGTTGAAGTCACCAGTAGCAACTTCGCAGCCGAACCTCTGATTGTTATGTTACATTTTTCTTGATAATAAGTCAAGATAACGGACGAAAAAACTTGCACTTTTTCTTGTATAACTGGAACGATTATATGGCTTGTGTATAGCAGTTTTGTATATGTTTTGTATGGATTTTGTATAGCCGAAAAAACAATTTAGAAAATGTATAAATTATGTATAAAACCGTTTTGTATAATTCCTGTATAACTATTTGTTTTTTTGGGGCCGTTTTTGCCTGTTTTGACATCAAATTATGTAAAGAGGTTTTGCTCCCTGTGTGTCAAGCTGTGTGCGGCTTTGTCAGATTTATCAAGAAATAGCAAAAAAAAACTTCGGTAATTAACAGTCCGTTGTTCTACCGACTGAACTATGCCCGAATAACGCGACATATAATAACCATAAAATCCGCACAAGTCAAGGACTTTCTAAACAGATCACAAAGATTTTTTATCTGTCCTTGTAATCCGCCTTTTTCGGTGAGGAAAGCTTTTTGATGAACCTTGGGAAAAACGGAAAATTTGATAAACTTTGCGATTATATCTATATGAATCCAGAAGCACAAGCCTAATTCAGGAAAATCATTGCTATTTAATGCTTAATGGGCTAGTTTGTATTGATATGACAAAGATATTTACAATAGGTTTTAGTGGTAAAAGCCCAGAAACATTCTTGGATGTGTTGAATGCGACACTTATAAGTTGTGTCTGGGATATTCGCCAATGGCGGACCAGTACCTATGTTCCATATTATAACGGTGATAGTTTGGCGAATGTTCTGGGTAAGCGCTATGAATATCATCCAGAATTTGCGCCAAGTTCTGATATCTTGGTGGGATATAAAGATAACAAAATTACATGGGGTGAATATGAAAAAATGTATCGCGAATTATTGCAAAAACGTAATCCGTTGCAAAATTGCGATGTATCAAAACTCGATAGAATATGTTTGTTGTGTACAGAAAAATCAGCAATACAATGCCATCGTCGATTAGCAGCAGAATATATCGCAGCACAAATACCGGATGTTGAAATTGTGCATTTATAATATTTTGTGTATAACTGGAAACGATTAATATAAAAACTTAGAACCGTTGATGCATGGTGAATTCTGTTGTGTATTTTTCGTATTCGCGATTTGGAATATTAGAATCGCGTTTTGTATAACTGAATGTAAGTGTGGGAACAAAACCCCAGATATCTACTTTGTTATTTGATAAAGATACTGAGTAGCGTTGTGTAAAATCACGTTCTGCCAGTTGCGTAAATGTTTTGTTTTTCACAATCCATCTTTCGCCATCATAATTCGACCAAGTAAATGATGGTTCCAGATAAATATGAAATCCCAATGGCAATTCTGAACCAAAGCCCAGACCCGCTGAATATCGCCAGTTTGCATATATATCTTCTTTGGCTGTATCGCGTTCCAGACCACCGCGCAACACAATATATTTTGTAGCATCCAAAGAATATGATGTTCGTAAATTGGTGGAATAGGACTGTCCATTTATTTCACCATATTCATCATATATATTATCCATAAATCTGAATGATAAACCTGCAGATAACTTACGCGTAAAATCATAATTGATATCCAGTTTTCCACCGTATGACCAATTATATTTTTCCAATCCATACCAACGTCGTGATGCAACCCCGGCAAGCCATATGTCACCGTTTTTCCACAGATATCTTGGGCCTGTGCTGGTGGACAGGTATAAATCATCATAATCATGTTTGTCATAAATGTTGGTATATATGTTGGCATCACTTTTCCAACGCCAATTATCAGCAAGCCTGAATTCATAATTGCCGCCCAGCATAAAATTATACCCAACCGCAGATACGGGGTCTGGCAATTGTCTGCAAAAAGTTCCCCATTCATTTGTGACGCATTCTTCGCCACCTGCAACTTGGTTTATATTATTATCAGGGGCAGCACCAAAATTAAACCATACATTCCAGTTTTTATTTTGACGCGCAACATAACGATAATACATCATTCTTTGTTTTATTTCATCAGGAATATCTTTACCCGCCATGGCCAGACGCAAATGATAATCCGCACGATACCATTGTTTTTTATGCATATAGCATAGCGCTAATTCATATCTGATTTTTGTTAAGTCAGGCTGGTCATCCAGTATTTTACGGTAGATTTTAATTGCAGTATCATAATCACCTTGTTTTTGAGCCATCTGAGCGATTAAATACCAACGTTCTATTTCCACAGGTAAATTGTTGGTCTGAGGCATCATTGTTAAAATCCTGGTGGCTTGGTCATAATCACCCACAGCAACCAGATTGCCCGCTAATTTAACAGCGTCTGTTGCAGACATGGTGACGGTTTTGTTTTTTGATGATTCAGATTTTGTTGGTTTTTCAACGTGTTCTTTGGTAATTGGTTGTGTATCTGGTTTCACATCCTGAGCAAGTGCAGGACATATCAATAACGAAAAAAATAAAACAAATTTTTTCATAAACTATATAATGGCAAAAAATTCCCCGTATGATGCGGGGAATTTTTGTTTCAGAATAATATTAGTCTTTTTTCAGACCGTATCCAGCCTGGAAATGAAATTCACGAACATCGCGATTTGCGTCATCGGTCGGACTTAAATCTTTGATGGTCATGTATTCCACAGCACCAGTTGCCTCAACCGGTGTTCCCACACCATAATACCCCATCGCAGCATTGTTTCTGTCGACTGTTACATTAGTATTGTTTGCTTCTTCACGAAAAGCCAATGGCACACTACGTCCACCATCATCAAATGTAAAAGTCGTATTGGTGCCTGTTTTTGTGACAGTGACATCGTACCAAGCAATCTCATCCCCACTATCTACGTCCGTAACGGTTCCTTGGCTACCAAATGGCAAAGTTAAAACCTCGTTTCCTTCATTAAACACCAGATGTGCGCCAGATGTTTCCAATGCGGCCATTGCATCTACATCATTGTGTCCATAAGCAGCTCTGGATGATGCGGATATTGCACCATTATCAGTCAAAACGGACGAGGTCACAACGCCAATAGCTTTCCCTGTAAACTCCATACCATTTGTTGGGGTATTTGGAATATCATATCCCCCAGCAAATACCAATCTGGCTTCATTCGTGTTTGCGTTAGATGTTGTCGGAATAATATTGCCATCAGTATCTATGGTGATACCTTTTTCTTTGGTTACATTTGTTGTTTTCATATAACCAAAGTCAGAATAAGTCAAACCATCAGATGAATCTGAATGTTCGAATTCCCATTTTTGTATTAAATGATTCCAGGTCGCTGTTGCTGCCTCTGCCGCAGTTAATTTGCCTGCTGTTACAGCAGCGGCTTTTATCTGATCCAAACGCGCTTGTGTCATATTACCATCATCAGTAATTGTGATAATTTCCCGGTCATCACCAGCCTTTACCAACTGGAAAATAGCACCATTAAATTGCGCTGTATTTGTTGTGTCGCGTTCTGCAGAACCTTCTTGACCATTATTGAATTTGGTTGTCACACTATTGATGCGACCATTTTCATCAATATCAAAGTTAAATGCAGAATCTGTATCTTCTATCAATTTAAAATCAACATTATTTAGTTTATACACAGTATATCCAGAAAAACTTGTTGTGTCTGGTGCAGATGCAGAACGTGCAACGCTACTGTATCCACCACCATTTTTTACGACAACCGCAGATGCCATAGATGTAATTTCTGAATTAGAAGCCGTTGTACCAGTTCCTAATAATTCCGTAGCGCGTGGGCCACTTATTGGTGCAACTGAACCACCGCCAGAGCCACCGCCGGAACCGCCGCCACATGCTGCCAATGCCAAGATAGACGTTAAAAGTAAAGATTTTTTCATATGAATACTCCCTTTGTGTTTGGTTATTTAATCCATAACAAGAAATCGGTTGTCTGAACCGCATCCTTTCGCCTAGGAATTATAGCACAATTTTGATAGACCCGCAATTAAATAAAATATCGACATGTATACAATATAAGCACTGGTTTTATAGGTTTATTTTCTTGTTGTGCGGTATTGTGTTCCCAGTATATAAGCAAAAGGAGAATGTATGATGCATGATGAATTATGGCTTGCAATAAACAATCTTGCAAAGAATATGAATATATCTTGTTCCAGATTGGCAAAAATATCTGGTTTGGATTCAACGACTTTCAACCAAAGCCGACATAAAAGCAAGTATGGCCAAGATCGTTGGATAAGCACTTATACCTTATCGCGCGTTATGGATGCAACAGGTTTAATATTGGCTGAATTTGCACGTTTTTTACCGTCTGATACACATGTGTACCCAAGATGTTCATCTTTATTAAAACGACCGAAATGCAAAAACGTATAAAAACCGCCCGTTTGGGCGGTGTGTTTTTATTTGATGTTATTATTTATCATATCTTGTGTCTTTTCAATGCCGTAAATCAGTATGAAATTCGGCAGACGTGGACCAGTTTCCTGACCCAGCAAGACGTTATAAAACATGCCAAAGAAATCTTTCAATTTATCTTCGCCATAATATTTCTTGCCAATATCATAGCAATATGTTTCCAAATCTTTTTCAATACCTGTTTTTCCAATGAATTGATTCAGGCCATTTGCCAAATCTTGCAAGACAATTTTTTCTTGGTCAGTTGGTGCGCGATAATTTTTGTTTGGCTTTACAAAGTCGTGATAATATTGCACAGCGTGTTCTGCCATCATATTCAAATCTGGATTGTTTTTTGGTGTCAGACCTGGATTATACGCTGTTATATAGCCCCACATATCGTTAATGCTTTCAGTATTTGCAGCGCTGGCCAGATTTAACAACAAATTATATGATATTGGCATACGACCACTTGGGACGCCATGCTCACGATGTATATAAACAACAGGATTAGACATCTTGGCCAAATCATCTTGCTTATCATACGCGTTCAAATATTGATAGTATTCATCAACATTACGAGGAATTACATCAAAATATAAACGTTTGCTGGTCAAGGGTTTTACATACATGAACAGCGACAAGCTTTCTGGATTTGCGTATGTCAGCCATTGTTCAATGCTGATACCATTACCTTTGGTCTTGGAAATCTTTTGACCGTTTTTATCAACGAACAATTGGTATGTCAGGTTTTCAGGTGCTTTGCCACCTAAAACTTTTACAATTTGTCCAGACAGTTTATATGAATCGGTTAAGTCTGCACCGCACATTTCGTAATCAACATCCAATGCCAGCCAACGCATAGCCCAGTCCGCTTTCCATTGTAATTTTGCCATACCGTTTAATACAGACTGTTCAACGCGTGTACCATCTTCGTCTTCGAATACGATTGTGCCGGCTTCTGGATTTACTGATAAAATAGGTACCTCTAAAACATGACCGGTTGACGGAGATATTGGCATAATAGGGCTGTATGTTTTGCGTCTTTCTTCGCGTAAAGACGGCAACATAATATCCATAATTTTATCATAGTTTTTCAGTACTTTCATCAATGCGTCATTAAATGCACCAGATTTGTACATTTGTGTAGAACTTCTGAATTCATAATCAAAACCATATCTGTCCAAAAATTCACACATCATAACATTGTTGTGTTCTGCAAAACTGTCGAATTTTCCGAATGGATCTGGAACCTTGGTCAATGGACAGCCAAGATATTTTGCAGTTTCTTCCTGGTTTGGAATATTTGTTGGAACCTTGCGCAGACCGTCCATATCATCTGAAAACGCGATTAAACGTGTTGGAATATCAGACAGTTTGGAAAAAGCCCAACGAACCATACTGGTTTTTGCAACTTCGCCAAATGTGCCAATGTGTGGCAAACCAGATGCACCATAGCCAGTTTCAAATAAAACATAACCTTTGTCTGGAACTTTGTTCCCAATGCGCGCCAATATCTTGCGAGCCTCTTGGAAAGGCCATGTGTTCACTTGACTGTAATCTATGTTTGTTGCCATTTTATAATCCTTTGATGTTAGATAAGTGTTATTTTATGATATATTTTGTAAAAATCAATAAAATACGATATTTTTATTTGACTTTGATTAAATAAATGTATAAAATATGCTGGCTTTCAACAGAAAATTACCAACAAGTTGAAGCAGATTAAAAAGATTGTGGGGTTGTAGCTCAGTTGGTAGAGGTAAGTTGCTTTGCAGTGCAGCGGATCTGTCAACAGAGAAAAATCCCAAAAGAGATTGTGGGGTTGTAGCTCAGTTGGTAGAGCACCTGCTTTGCAAGCAGGGGGTCGTCAGTTCGAGTCTGATCAGCTCCACCACCAATTTTCGTTATTGCGCGCAAAGCGCACAATTAAGAAAATTGAGTGTCGCGCCGTAGCTCAGCAAATTCTTGGAAATGTTTTTTAGATTTTAAGAACGGCGAAGGCGGACAGAAAGCACATAAAGTCGTGCAGTCGCGCCGTAGCGCCTGTTACACGAAGTTTTAACGAAGTGTAATAGCGAAGGCGGACAGACATTAAGTAGAAAAGTTTATTGCATGCGTGCATGTGTCCCGTTGAAAAAGACGGAAAGTTTAACAAGATAAAAAACGATAAAGGAGGTGTAAAAGATGGTAAAAGTATTAGTTCGTGATAATAATGTAGAACAAGCTTTGCGTGTCGCGAAACGTAAATCACAAAAAGAAGGCCTCTATCGTGAAATGAAAGAACGTCAGCGTTATGAAAAGCCAACAACTAAACGCAAACGGTTGAAAGAAGAAGCGGTTCGTAACGAAAAGAAACGTCAATCAAAACAACGTATGGTTTTCGGGTTCTAAGTTTAAACGAAATTGCAAAAACCACCCAATCGGGTGGTTTTTTAGTTGTTTTATTTTTGGAAATGTTTTAATCTGTGTCTGTTAAAAATGGAAGCAGATTATGAGAAAAGCAGAAAATACAGTTGAAAATATATCCGGACAGCAGTTATCAGAGGCATTATCTGAACGCTATTTGTCTTATGCGGTTTCTACGATTGTTGCGCGCGCTTTGCCTGATGTTAGGGACGGGTTAAAGCCTGTACATCGCCGTATTTTGTTTTCTATGTTGCGTCAAAAATTATCACCAAATGCAGCGTTTCGTAAATGTGCAACTGTGGTTGGCGATGTGTTGGGGCATTATCATCCGCATGGTGATGCTTCGGTATACGATGCTATGGTGCGTCTGGCCCAGGACTTTTCTGTTCGTTATCCATTGATTGATGGCCAAGGTAATTTTGGTAATATTGACGGCGATCCCCAGGCTGCATACCGTTATACTGAATCAAAAATGACCCAGGCGGCTATGCTGATTATGGAAGGCATCGACGAAGACAGTGTTGATATGATGCCGAATTTTGATGGTACGACGGTGGAACCAACTGTGATGCCCGGTGCGTTTCCAAATCTGTTAGCAAATGGTGGTATGGGAATTGCTGTGGGTATGGCGACAAATATTCCGACACACAATGTTTCTGAAATTATGGATGCGTTGAATTTGGTTGTTGATAAACCAGACGCGACAACACCGCAAATTATGAAGAAATTAATTGGACCTGATTTTCCAACCGGTGGCGTTTTGATTGATGATTTTGATACGATTTGCAAGAACTATGATACTGGGCGTGGTGCGTTTCGTATTCGTGCAAAATGGGAAATTGAAAAACTGGAACGCGGTGCAGAACAGGTTGTTATTACAGAAATTCCGTATGGTATAATTAAATCTAAGTTGGTTGAACAAATTGCTGATTTAATTGATTCAAAGAAATTGCCTTTGGTCGAAGATATTGTAGATGAATCTACGACTGATGTTCGCATTATAATTACGCCTAAGAATCGTAATATTCCAATCGACAAAATGATGGCGCATCTGTTTGCGATGACTGATTTGGAATATAAATTCAATATGAATTTTAATGTAGTTGATTCAAATGGCGCGCCACGTGTTATGCCAATTAGTGATGTGTTGCGTGAATTTATTGCACATCAAAAAAATGTCTTGTTGCGTCGCACAAAATGGCGCCTGGGAAACATAGAACGCAGATTAGAAATCTTGGGTGGTTTGTTGGTCGTTTATTTGAATCTGGATCGTGTGATTGAAATCATAAGAAACGAAGATGATCCAAAGGCTGTGTTGATGGCTGAATTTCAATTAACTGAAATTCAGGTTGAATCTATATTGAATACGCGTCTTCGTTCTTTGCGCAAATTGGAAGAAATGGAAATCAGACGCGAAGACAAAGAATTACGCGAAGAACGTGATAAATTACAGGCACTTTTGGAAAGCGAAGAAATTCAAAACGCACAATTACATGCTTGGTTTGATGATATTAAAAAACAGTATGCAAAAAATACTGCGCTGGGACGTCGTCGTACCCAATGGGCGGCAGTTGGCGAAGAAATTGTCGTTAATGCAGATGACTTTATTGAAAAAGAACCTGTGACAATCGTGTTGTCTGCGATGGGATGGATACGTGCTGCCAAGGGTCATTTGGATTTGAATAATCTGGATATGAAATTCAAAGAAGGTGATGAATTACAGTTTGCTTTCCATGCACAAACAACGGATAAAATTAATTTGTTTGTAAGCAGTGGAAAAATGTTCACATTGTCGGCAAATGATTTGCCGTCTGCGCGTGGTTTTGGTGAATCTGTGCGTATGATGGCTGATGTTGGCGCAGAAGAAAGTATTGTTAAGGCTTTTGTTTTGGATACATCTGCGAAATATTTGGTAATCGGCAGACATGGAACAGGGTTCATTGTTAATGGTGAAAATTGTGTCGCACAGACGAAATCTGGCAAACAGATTATGAATGTCGATGAAAGAAATCCGGCTGTGTTGTGTGTGCGTGTTGATGGTGATATGGTCGCATTGTCTGGATCTAATGATAAATTGTTAATATTTGAAACAAATCAGATTCCAGAAATGTCGCGTGGCAAGGGTGTGATATTGCAAAAATATAATGCAGAACGCACATATACGATTGATGCGATGTTCTTTAATATGTCTGATGGTTTTGGTTGGACAACGGGTCGTGGGACAACAAAATTGGATGATATTTCGCCATGGGTTGCGAAACGTGCATCCCAGGGACATACGATACCTGTTGGTTTTCCACGCAGTGGTAAATTTGGAAAATAAATAAAACCTGGATAAATAATAAAAACCCCGCAAATGCGGGGTTTGAATTTTTTTATAATCAGAAGTCTTAGTGAGGCATTTTTGCTTCTGTGAATACGACATGCTTGCGCAATTTTTTGTCATATTTGCGGAATTTCATTTTGCCCTGGGTGTTTTCAGACTTTGTATTTTTTGTTGTTGTGTAAAAAATACCAGTTTCTTTGTTTTCCAGTTTTACAACTTCTTTGCTGCCTTTTTTAGCCATTTTTACTACCTTTTTTGATTACTTGGCGAATTGTATGTTATATTTACAAGAAAATCAAGTTTTTTTTAATTTTATACATGTTTTTATCAATATTCAAAAAAATCAAAGAAATTAAACCATTGTTTTGGATATTTGATGATTAATCTTTCAAGAAAATTGGCATATTCTGCAATCATCTCTTTTGTTGTTGTTGTATCAAGACGTTTTACATAAATTTTATATCTTTCATGTGATATATTCATTACACAAATCGCAAATGTTGGGTGCGAAAGTGATTTTGCAAATTTGAAAGTTCCAATTGGAAATCGACAATTTTTACCAAGAAAACTTGTCATTTCATACCTAGATTGCGTATTCGGCGATGTTCTGTCCCCAGCCATCATAACCAAATCACCATTTTGTAAATTGTCATACATATCTGATGCAATACTGATATCAATGTGTTCTGTTGGGTATATAATTGTATTTGTTGCTTTGTTATGATGTGTCATAAATTGGTGAAATGTACTGTTTTGAGAAATCTGCATAAATGCGTGCATTTTTTTGTTCTTGCCACGTTCAAACGCAGATAACGCTTCGATATTTCCAAGATGCGAACAGATTAAAAATACACCATTGTTTGATTCAAGGTATTTTTGAAAATCGTTCCAATCAGCATTTCTTTCAATAACGAATTTAATTTTTGTTTTTTTATCACAACTGGCAGATATTTTATCCAATACAGCGCACGCAAAAGTATAAATATGACAAAATGGTGATATTTTTGTTTCTTGTAATTTGTTTTTATGTTGATACTGATTCAATATTTTTGTGTATCTTTTCGTTGCGTCCCTTGCAGGTTTGGCAAAAGGAACAATAAATAAACACACAAACCAAAGAATTATTTTTAAAAAACGAATACCAAATATTTTATAAACAATCCAAAGCAATTCCAGACGAATTTTTCCGGCAGATTGTTCGCGAATTTGATACCATTTGTTCATGTGTTGCCTTTTTATGCTTTTTCAATTATAATTTACATTATGAAAATATACATGTCAAATATTGAACAAATAAAGAATATACATGATTTAGAAAAAAAGTTATCTGAATCAGAATTATCAAGATATAAGAATTTTGCAAATAAAAGACGTAAATTACAGTATTTGTTATCTCATGCGATTGTAAAAAGTGTCTGTGGTGAAAATATAATTACAGACAAATCTGGGGTGCCAACAATAAAATCTGGTTTTGTATCTATCGCACACAAAGATAATTGGGTTGCGGTGGCTTTGTCTGATGTTCCGGTTGGTATAGATGTTGAAAATACAGATGTCGAACGCGATTTTGCTAAACAAAGTGAATTGCTGGGATTGAAAATAACAGATAACAAGAAAGATTTTTATAAAAACTTTGTTGAATTCGAAGCCAGATTCAAATATGGCAAAGATTCAAATGATGCAAAAATGTATTTCTATAAAAATGGTAAATATTTAATTGGGGTTTGCACCAAAGAAAAACCTGAAAATATTCAATTTATGTTATCTGGTGCGAAATAAAAAGAACGATATTAAATACGACAGGCCAAGTCCCAGACCTAATGTGATTCCCATAGATTTGATTAAAAAGAAACTGGTGAACGCTAATAAACCAAAACCGATAAAACTGGTTAAAAACGAAAATAACACAGGTCGTATTTCTTTGTCGTCTTTGGTGTTGATGTTAAATATTGTGTAATCTATACCAAGTCCTGTGACTATAAAGAAACTTAACATATGGAAAAAAGTTATTGGTTGATGAAACCATGTTAAAATTGATATTGATAATAAAATAGATAATACAGATGGAACAAGATAAACAAGTGCGCGTTTTTTATAAAATATTGCTAATAAAACAACAAGGCACAACGCACAATATCCCAAAAGTTTGTATGTTTCATGACTGTATTTTTCAATTTGTTTTGTTAATACTTCGGATGGACTTATCACCAATGCATTATTGCTATTTATTTGTGTGTTTGGGCTGATTTGTGATACAGAATAAATATAACCATTGTCACGTATAATTAATTTATCAATCCAATCATTTATGAATTCAGATTGAATGTTTATCACTGATAGTGTCTTAGATTCTTCAAAAACAGGTAATTTTTTTAATTCTAATTTCTTTTTCAAATATTTTGATTGTTCGCTGTAAAGTTGTTTGATTAATTCCTGGTTTCGCATTTGAGTTTTTATTGATGGAATAACGCTGGACAAAGATAAAAATGATTCACCTGTTGATTTTATCTCTTCTTCGGTTTCAAGAACTTTTTGAATCGTTTTTCCGCGTACCATCAATATCGCAGATTCTTGCGAATTATTAAGTTTTTGAAAAAATCTATCTTGGGTTGCGATTTCTGCGTTTGGACGATAAAGTTGATTCATATTGTTTTCTGTTTTTGCAAAAGGTAATGTCGCAACAATGATAATACCGATTATAGATAAAAACAGAATACGCGCCTTGTTAGACAAAGACAGATTTATTCTTATTGGTTTAATGCTAAGTTTTAATTTTTGTGGTAAAAACAATTTTAATCCAAAATAAATCGCAGTTAATCCAGTTATTGTGAATACTGATATTTGTTGCAAAAGCGAAATGCCAGAAAATAACAATGGCAGAAAACAAACCAAAGTCGTTAAAAATGATTGGTGTAAATTTTTATAAACTTGGGTTTTATTTTTTAATGTCGCAGATGTTATAAAATGAAAAGCATAATCTATGCCCAACCCAATCAAAGTTGTGCCAAACACAAATGTTAAAATGTGTGGTGCGTTGAAACACAAAAATAGAGATATTGTTCCGCACAAAAAACCAACAGACAAAGCCGTAAATACCGGTATTATGGTGAATAATTTCCTGAACAGTAAATAATTAAATATTATCGCCATCAAAATTGCTAAAAATGATAATACAGCCAACTGAATTTGACTTTTTTGCACCATAAATGCAGTGTGCAGGGGAACACCGCTGATATGAATTTTGATATTTTCTGTTTCTTGGGTAATCAATTTGCTATGTAATGTATTTATTTGCCCAGCGGTGCGGGTCGCATCATTTGAATTCACATTAATTGGAATCATGAAAAAGTGTGTGCTGTCTTTGTATTGCCAAAGCAAACCATTATGTAATGTCCATGTGGAATTTTCAGAACTTATATTCATTAAATAATTTGACAATAACATAAATGGATCATCATGTATCGGTACCAATGGTGGCATCATAGATTCTGAAATATGTTTTATTGCAGCGTCTGCGATTTGTTTTGATTTGTTTTGTCGCAATAATGTTTTATCTGTTGCACTTAATAAATTATTCTTATAAGGAATTAAATCTTTGGTCACACTTTTCAAAGAAAAGTTATTAGATTGAACAGTTAGTGTATCAAATTGATCTGAATTCAAAGATTTTATTATGTTATTAGCGGTTTTTGTGGCAGATTTTTCATCGTTTGATTCAATAACTATATTAATAATTGATGAAAATTTGTCTGATATTTTATTAATCGGCCATTTTTCTTGTGTCGTGTTATTGTTTATCAAAGACATCAAATTTGTTTGTGTGTGCAACGGTGTTCTGAATATCAGCGTTGCAAACAAAGCTGTCAAAATTACAAAACAGAATAAAAATCTTTTAACAAGCAATTTCATCATCTATGTCTTTGGTTAAACGTGTGAATTTTAACACGACAATCGTGCCGTCATAATAGGTCATAACAATTTTTGTTAAATCTTTGGTTGTGCCATATATAGTTAAATTTTGCACCATATCTGCAATCATGGTTAAACGCGGCGTAGCAACCATTGTCCATGAATCTTTGTTTTCTGTAAAATCAACATTAAATGCAAATAAAAATTCGCTTATATCGCCGTTTAACATGCTATCAATCATAGATTGAACGCGATAAAAATATGGCAAATCATTTAATTCTTTGGTTTCGTTATTAACACAATACTTTGTTAATGTTGATGTAAATACTTCGTTTGTTGGTTTTTGTTGATGCCATATAAAACCGCTGTTTTTAACGAATTTTACATATCCAGTTGATATAAAACGTTTTGTTGATTCTGGCAATATTTTTGTTTGTTCGAAATTTGCAGATACAGTATTCAAATTGTCTGTAAAAATTTTTAATTTTTCAGGCATTTTATCTTTTACTTGATACGCAAACGCGTTTACCGAAAATAAACAAGACAGAATAATTAAAAATTTATTTATTTTTTTCATGATGTAGAACCCTCCTGATTAACCATGTTGGTATTAAACAACATAAATACGTATGAAGTAAACTGATATAAAAATTATCACGAAAAGCATGGAAATTTGAAGTGCCATTTTCAGGATAAATTACTTTGGTCGGAACAGAAATAATTTTTATTCCACATCTATAGGCTTTAACTATGATTTCAATATCAAATCCCATACGTTTGAATTTTATCGTTTTTAATACTGGTTCGATTGCTTTCAGTGGATATACACGAAAACCACACATTGTATCAGGCATATTTTTATTAAAAGTTTCAACCATTACCCAAAAATTTGTTATTTTTCGTCCAACCAGACGCGCACGTGGTGCAGATTCATCATAAATCGGATTACCTATGATTAATTCATTTGGATGTGATTGTGCGATTTTCAAAAACAATGGTATATCACGAATGTCATGTTGACCGTCTGCATCAATTTGCAAAGCGTGTGTAAATCCTTTGGTTATTGCAGATTGAAAACCCAGAATCATCGCAGCGCCTTTGCCACCATTGACCAAATTTTTAACATATAAAAATTTATGTTTAGAACAAATGTTTTTAATCTTTTTTGACTGTGCAGGAATACTGCCATCGTCAACAACAATGACAGGGGTTTTATATTCAATCAACTTTTCGGCGACACTTGCAAAAGCATCACCATGATTAAAACAAGGAACAATAATAACAGGTTTTATCATGTTTATTTATGCCTTTATAACTATTTTGCCCTTTGAATATTTTTTCTCTTGGTATGAATATTCAAAAGTAAATTCTTTTTCGCCAGTTCGATTTAATTCAAAATGGACAAGTGTGTCTGGTAAAATCAGATTAGAAAATTTTAATTTCAAAACATGATAATCGTTTGCAGACATATTAAAATACTGTTTAATAAACAACATCACAAAATGAATTTGTATCACCCCAGGTAAAATAGGGTGCCTTGGAAAATGCCCGCTAAAATAAGAAGAATCTTTCAAGAAAGTTAAATCTGCACAAAATTTTGAATCTGTTTTAGTTATATTTTGCATTATTGGTTCTGCAATATTTGATTCAAACATAGATGTAATGTCTGATTTTATATATTTACCTTGAATGTTTACAGGAATCGTATTGATAATTCTGATTTTACGAGGCAACACGACATTTGGAAAATAGTTTAATAAATGTTGTTTTAATTCAATTATGAATTGATGCCTGCCGTTTTTAATTATGTATTCTTTCCCAGAATCATTTAATGTTATTGCAGCACAAATAACAGTTCTGTCTTTTGCGGTTAATGTTGATACATAACTTTTTTCAATATATTTATAATCGCATAATTTTTCTTCCATTTCTGGCAAAGATACGCGTTCTTCAGCAATTTTTACCATGCGATCACCGCGCCCTTTGAGCAAGAATGTATTTTCGCCAGTCTTTTCAACAATGTCAGACATTAAATACGGATTAGCACACGAAAAATCGGATTCTATTAGTAATTCATTGTTTTCTGTTAATGTGACATTCACAGGTGGAAATATCGTCCATTCTGGACCGTTTATTTGTTGACGTGATGCGACACCACCTGTTTCTGTGCTGCCAAAAATTTCAAATGGGGACACAGTAAACATTTTATACGCATTGGCGGATGTTTTTGTATCTAATAAACTGCCTGATGAATAAATTCCAATGCAATTATTTTTGAATGTATATTGGTTTTGATATCTTGTTATACCATCCAAGAAAGACGGAGTTGTAGCAAATAACACTTTGTCATAAATAGATTGTTTGTGTTGTAATTCTTCGGGCGTAAACACGATATCTAAATCTGCGATGATATTGTTCGCCAATGGGAAAAAGAAACGCCAAAGCAATCCGTACATATGATATGGCGCAACAGATGAAATCGAAACAGGATTTTGTTCAATCAGATGTTTTTGATTCTGTGAATGGAAAGCCACTTCGGCAGCCAACATTTTGAACTGTTTTTTTATGCGTTTCGGTGTGCCTGTTGAACCAGATGTAAAGAAATATAAAAATCGGTCTGATACATCATTAAATTCCCAATCATGATTATCAGGACATTCAAGGTTTATAATATTAAAATCACCAAAAGAATCAAATTTATCGGTGATTAATACATTTGTCATTTCTAATAATGATTTAGAATTTTGTACAGTGAATAATGCAGGTAAAATTATATCTTTGCCAGCCTGCAAAGCAGCCATAAAACAAACATAGAAAAAATATAAATCGTCGGGAATATACATTACGACAGTATCATTTTGTATTTTTGAAAAAAGGTTTGCGTATTTCGCAACATCATTTTTATATTTTTCAAAATACACAGGTTTTTCAGCATTGTAAAAAACAATTCTGTTATTTTCTTGTGTTTCAACAAAAAGACGATTTATTGGTGTAAACATTTTTCTTTCCTTTTGCGAATGATATATTCAACCAGCATCATTGTACCAATCAAAATGTACGATATAAAACCATTATATAATGCCCAAATTTCATCAGATAAAAACACAGTTATCAAAGAATTTATTGCATTTACAAACATAAATATCGTCCATGCGTATGTGACCTTTTTGGTGTATTCAACAGTTTTTTTATTTAATGGCGTTTTTTGCATCTTTTGTGCAATTTGTGTAATAAGTGGTGTTTTGCGTAAAGATAACGCGAATATTGCACAAATTGCAGAATTCATTAAAACAGGATAAAATTTCAAAAATATATCTTGGTTAAAAAGTATTACCAACAAGGCCAGAGTCAATCCCAACACAAAAAGGTATGTATTTTTATTGCGCAGGAAAGAAACAATTATCATTGCCAACAAAACAAGTCCTAAAAATCTGACAGCAATGTTTTGTTTAAGCGCATAAAAAATTATAAATGGATATATAACAATGATGACACTAGATATAATTTTAGTGATTATTGTTAACAATTTTTTCAACTGCATCGACAACGTCCTGTAATGTGCGGATTTGTTTGAAATCTTCAGGATCTACTTTGCGATCGATAATTGTTTGTAATTTTACAACCAAATCAACCGCGTCAATACTGTCCAAATCTAAATCTTCGACCAAATTGGAATCGATTTTAATTTTAGATTCTTTTACATCAAAATCTTTGACTAAAATATCCTTGATAGTGTTAAAAATTTCTTCTCTTGTGTGCATTTTTTTACTCCAATGTGATGTTCTTAGATTTAGCAATGTAATTCGCCAGGGCTTCTACAGATTTGAAATACTCTTTGTTTTCTTCTTTGTCAGATTTGAAATTAACATCATATTTTTTCTTTAATGCCATACCTAATTCCAAAGCATCAATAGAATCAAGCCCCAGACCTTCGTTAAACAAAGGAGCCGCAGAATCAATATCGTCAACAGTGATGTCTTCTAAATCCAAAGCAGAAATAATGATTTCTTTGATTTCGTGTTCAAGAGTTTCTTTTTTCATAAATTTGCCCTTACATTTAATTTTTCGATGACAAATGTTAGGAAAAGAAACCGCAAATGTCAAGCCTTGTATGCAGAAAATAGGGATTTTTTTGCTTTTTCAGTGATTAATATAGCACTTTGTCGGTTCGTTGCCCCAGATATTGTTTCAAAAGATATTTTTGGCAGTACTTTTAATGTATAAACGGAAGGTTTGTCGCCTACATTATACCATTTATCATTTTTGCCCAGAATATGTGGGTTGTTTTCAATATGAATTGGTTGTATATCGTGTTTAGAGTGTGCTTGCAGATACGCAAAACCACGATGCAGATGTATCGGTTTGTTTTTTACTGTGCGTGTGCCTTCGGGAAAAATAATTATGTTATAACCGCTTTCCAGATAATCTGTCGCAGTGGTCAGAAATTCGTTCGGTTGCATCGAATTAGAAAGATATATATGACGAATTAGAAATTTTATGAAAAAATTTTGAAAAAGACTTCCTTTTACAACGCATATTGAATGTGGTATTTTTGATACCAGTATTACAACATCAATCAGTGAAGGATGGTTAGCGATGACTATTTTTCCGCGTAATTGTTTTAATTCTTTTTCGTTTGTAGTTTTTATATCAATCAGCTTTAATATGCACATCAAACCAACAAATATTTTCCATAAATAATGAACTGTATTCGATAAAATGCGTCTTTGTGTCTTTTTGTTGCACAATAATAACGGAAAAGGCGCAATTAATGTACCTGCGATTAAACCACCAATCCCAAACAGGAAAAAACAAAAGCCACTTAAAAAAGAACGAACAAATCGTATCATTGTTTTTTTGTCAGTATCCAACTTGATGTCTTTATATCTGTTTTTGTTTCAAGACTTTCTTGTAATGCCTGGAAAGACAAAGGTGGTATATTTTCATTATTTGTTGTTAATTCATAGCCGTTTTCCCCGGTGTTTTTTATCAAAATTGCACAACCATGCGACAAAACTGGTGTATTTAGCGCATTTGTGTATTCTTCTGGATTTTGTTCTTCGGCATAAATGAACAAAACAGGTTTATCAGTAAGCATCGCATCAAGCAAAGAATTTTCGATTGTTTTATCACCACCTGCGATTGATGTATAAGACTCTTTGTTGTGCGTCAACAATGATAAATGCCCCATAGCAGCATTATGAACAGAATTACTGAATCCTGCGGGGGACATTTCTTTGTCGTTATAAAATTGACGTATTAATTTTATTGTTTGTTCCCATTCGCCAAAACGCGAAGCAAAAACAGTTCTGTAATCTGTATCGTTTGGTGCGATTTTTGATGCTAAACTGATTGCGATTTTTTCAAGCACACTCATTCTGCGACGCAGCATTGGCGGAATAAACGACACATCAGGAAGTTTTTCCATATCGTTTTCCATCCAGAATGCAAAATTATCAATATATAAAGTTTTGTTCATACTTGAAAAATCGATTTTTTTATACAATACTGTGTCATTATATAAAAAGATTCCTATTTTGCAAGTTGGATTTGAAATGGAATATATACTGAAAAATCTTGGGTTTGTGTGTGCGCTGGGGGACAATCACACTGATATTATCGAAAACGCACGCAAGGGCGATACAAGTGCTATGTTTTCCGAAGATGTTATTGTTGGTGGGGAAAAAGTACCTTTTGGAAAAGCACCTGTTGCAAAAACACATGATTTGCGTATGTATGATTTGATTGATGTCGCTTTGGGACAAATTTCGGCAGATATAGAATTATTAAAACAAAATTATGATGCAAATCGGTTGGGAATTATAATTGGTTCTTCTAATACAGGGGTCAGTGAAGCACAAAAACGCATAGAAACTGCTTTTCAAAATGGTGTTAGCATAGAAAAAGATGTTATCGTTGAATTAGAATTAGGAATGCCAAGTCAATATATTCGTGAAAAGACTGGTTTTATGGGACCGACTTTTACTGTATCAACTGCATGTTCATCCAGTTTGAAAGTTTTTGAAAGTGCGCGCAAATTAATCGAAAACGGCTTTTGTGATGCAGTACTGGTTGGTGGTGTTGATGGACGCTGTGATTTTGCATTAAACGGTTTTGATGCTTTAAGTGCATTAAGCAAAAAACACACAAATCCGATGTCAAAAAACAGAGATGGTATAAATCTTGGCGAAGGCGCGGCATTGTTTATTCTTGAACGTGGGTGCTGTGGCATCAAATTACTAGGAATCGGTGAAAGTTCTGATGCTTATCATTTAACAAGTCCTGATCCAACAGGTACTGGTGCAATATTTTCGATGAATCGCGCATTGGTTGATGCAAAACTGGAACCCAAAGATATAGATTTTATAAATATGCACGGTACAGGAACTGTTGCAAATGATGCAATGGAATCTTTGGCGATAAATACTGTCTTTGGTGAAAATGTTTTGTGTGCATCAACTAAGCCTTTGACAGGGCATACATTGGGCGCAGCAGGTGCGATAAGTATGGGGTTGTCTTGGTTGATGTTAAAGTATGATTTTATTATACCGCATATATTTGATGGCGAATATGCTGACGATTGTTCAAAGATAAAGTTGGCACAAATCGGTGAAACCAGGGAAATAAATCGTATTCTTTGTAATGCTTTTGCTTTTGGTGGCAGCAATACCAGTTTAATAATGGGGAACTAAGATGGATTTCAAACCGATTGATTTATTACCACAAAAAGCACCTATGGCATTTATTACTGCGATAGAAAGTGTTGATTTTGATACACAAAAGATGATTACGCGTATTGATGTGCATCAATCCGATTTGCTTTTTCAAAAGAACATGAATGGGGTTCCAGGTTGTGTCGCATTAGAATATATGGCGCAATCAATCGCGTGTTATATTGGTGCCCAAGATATTCATACAACTGGTGAAACCAAGGCTGTTGCGGGTTTTATAATGGGATCTCGTGATTTGCATGTCATGATACCTGTGTTTAATGTTGATGAAAGTTATTATGTTCATGTTCAATCAATGTTTTGTGATGCAAATATCGCATCTTTTGAATGCAATATATATGATGCGAATAATAATCTGGTGGCCAGTGCGAATTTGAATGCGTTCAGACCAGATGATATAAATAATTTTATGGAGGAAACAGATGAATAAAACTGTCTTAATTACTGGGGCATCGCGTGGAATTGGACACGCAGTTGCGTTGTATTTGGCAAACCAAGGTTATGATTTGGTTTTACATTATAATTCAAATAAAGATGCAGCAGAAAAGACGTTAAAAGCTGTCAAAGATTTGGGTGGTGTGGCGCGCATTTTGTCTTTTGATATTTCTAATCGCGAACAAACAGAAAAAGTTCTGACAGACGATATAAACGAACATGGCGCATATTATGGTGTTGTATGTAATGCGGGCATAACTTCTGATAATCCGTTTCCGATGATAGATGGTGATGCGTGGGACAAGGTTTTGCATACTAATCTGGACGGGCTTTATAATGTGTTGCATCCAGTTGTTATGCCGATGATATCTGCGCGTCAGGGTGGACGTATTATTGCGATGTCTTCGATATCTGGGGTTATGGGAAATCGGGGGCAGGTTAATTATGCTGCATCCAAAGCGGGTATAATTGGCGCTGTTAAATCATTGGCAGTTGAATTGGCAAAACGAAATATAACTGTTAATGCGATTGCCCCAGGTGTAATTGAAACAGATATGACAGCGGATTTGCCAATCGAAGAAATTCAAAAAATGATACCGATGCGTCGTATGGGGTCTGCAAAAGAGGTTGCGTCTTTGGTTGCATATTTGTTAAGTGATGATGCTGCCTATATCACACGTCAGGTTATATCTGTAAATGGGGGGATGATTTAATGAAACGCGTTGTTGTATCTGGAATTGGACTGGTTAGTGCGCTGGGGTGCGACAAAGACAGCGCCTTTGAACGTTTGCATGTTTATAAAAACGCAGTTGTTGTGCGTGATGATTTGGCACAGATTAAAGGATTAAATGCGCATATGGTTGCACCAGTTAATGGCTTTGTTATTCCAGAACATTTTACGCGCAAAGTTTTGCGTACTATGGGACCGGTATCTGTAATGGCGGTATGGTCTGCCGAACAAGCATTAGAAGATGCGGGTTTGTTAAATGATGAAATTATAACATCTGGTCGGACAGGTGTTGCGTATGGTTCGTCATTTGGTTCTGCGGGACCTGTACTTGATTTTTATTCGATGGTCAAAACACACGAAGTAGGTCCGATTAATTCTTCATCATATATTAAGATTATGCCACAAACAACGGCTGTGAATATATCGCTTTATTTCAAAACAACAGGTCGTTTGATACCAAGTGGTACTGCATGTACATCGGGCAGTTTATCGGTTGGTTATGCCTATGAAGCAATCAAATCAGGCGCACAAGATATTATGATTGCAGGTGGTGCTGAAGAATTAGATGCAACCCAGGTTGCTGTGTTTGATACATTGTATGCGACCAGTGTTAAAAATGATACACCTGATAAAACACCATCGCCATTTGATGTTTCGCGTGATGGGCTGGTTATTGGCGAAGGTGCGGCAACATTGATACTGGAAGAATACGAACATGCGGTTAAACGTGGTGCAAAGATATATGCTGAAATTGTTGGGTTTGGAACGAATACGGACGGCACACATATAACACAACCAAACAAAGATACAATGGCAGAATGTATGCGTCTTTCGTTAAATGTAGCAGGGTTAAAACCTGAATCAATCGGGTATATAGATATGCATGGTACGGGAACTAAACATGGCGACATGGCAGAATCATTGGCAACAGAAATGGTCTTTGGAAATAAAACACCATGCAGCACACAAAAGGGCTATGTTGGACATACATTGGGTGCGTGTGGTGCGCTGGAATCAATTTGGTCAATTCAAATGATGAATAATAATTGGTTTGCACCAACATTAAATTTGAAAACACCAGATCCAGAATGTGGAAAATTAGATTACATAATGGGTACAGGACGCGAATTTTCAACAGATTATGTAATGAATAATAATTTTGCATTTGGTGGTATAAATACATCATTGATATTCAAAAAAATGTAAAAACGGCGCAACTGCGCCGATTGTTTTTTTTCACTTTTTTTACCCCCAATTTGTGATATAATATTTTCCGAATAGAAAAGGAAAAAAAGAAGTGTTAATCCCCGCAAACCCGCAGAACTCTACACACACAGGTAGTCTTTGCCTAGCCTTTATACTATCTATATTAACATTCCCAACATTTTCAGAAACATTAGGTAATTCCCCACAGTGCGATAATGCTACATTACATACAACAACAGGTCCTGCAACATTAAATGCCAGATGGACTGCGAATACAATTATATTAAATTGGCAACCTGGGGATGATGCGACATTTACCGTCCCAGCACAAAATGATGCCGCATATTCATGCGAATACGATGGTGGAATAACATTACCGACCGCGCCAACCAGAAGTGGCTATACATTCGGCGGGTGGCGTGTACATCAATGCAGTTTAAGTGAACAGTATGTGGCGGCTATGTATAACGAAGTACCAGTTTGGGATGCTCAACACGTTAAATGGGAACCAATAAATGGTGCAAACGGGCGCACAATGGAGAATTTTTTTGGTGTTGGTGCAACTAGTGGTTTAGAGGCAGGTGAATGGAGTGTGACACTCAACGAAGGCACAATCAAAGGCCGGGCGTTATGCAGTAACACACCAGGAACAGATTGGGCACAAACAGGCACTCCGAATGAAACAGGTGGCGGCCAATATTGTTGGTGTGGCGGAACAGATTTTGAAAATTCATGTCATGTCGCGTCCCCTTCGTGGGTCTTCTACGGTGACCTCGACAGTGTGTCTAATTGTGAGCATTATTGTGCAGAGTATTGTGTTTCAGATGTACGAGGAGGTGCATTTTTCCGGCGCGCAATATTTGGGGTGACAGAATAAAATTAATAATACAAAAACAACCGCCCGAATGGGCGGTGTTTATATATTTTTTTCAGATTCGCAATTTATACGATTTCGGTGACAGCACGCAAGCCACCTTCGCGGGATAATTGAACAACGCGAATTTTCTTTTTCATTTCTGTGATTAGTTCGCCACGATCATATGCAGGTTGGGTATGTAATATACGATCTGCAAATGCAGCGTATGCCGCTTCGGCACTTTCGGCGTGAATTGTTGTATAGAAATGGTCATGTCCTGTCCCCAGCATTTCCCATAAAACCCCCGCGTTATCAGTTGATATTTCACCACCAATAATTACGTCTGGGGTCATACGAACAACCAAATCAAGTAATCGCGCATAATTAAAATCGTTGTTTTGTTCTGTACGTGATAAAATGAAATGAACACGATTTTTTTGTGGAACACGAATTTCACGAGCGTCTTCGACAGTTATAACACGACTGTTTTGATCAATCAATGTTAACATATGATTCAAGAACGTTGTTTTTCCAGTTGATGTTGCGCCGGATATCAAAATAGGACTGCCGTCATTGATGGCGGACATTAACTTTTCATATGGGTCATCAGGACGTTCTTTTTTGCGTGCGTTAACTTTTAATAATTGTTTTCCCTTTTGTAAATGATAGTTTTCGAAACTGGTTTCCCTTACACCACCACCGCGGATGTTTAATGCGACACCGCCGGTCACATCGCGTTCGTCATATTGAACATTTGGGCCGGCAATCGCAGAAAAACGATGATTCCCAGGTAATGTAGCGTAAACCACAGGAATACCATTGATTGGATTAAAAGGGCGTTCGTATATATTCGCAACAGTATGAATTAAATCAACCAAATATTGTTTAGATAAAACAGGTGCATCATACGCAACCCACGGAACACGCGCGCCATTAAGACGTAACCAAACTTCGCCAGCATGATTTATTGCTATTTCTTCAACAAAAGAAGGCATATAAAATTCTGCCAGTGGTTTTAACAAAGATTCAAGAACTACATTACTCATAATATTTTATTTTATCATAAATCGTGGCTTGAATCAAAAAACTTTATTTGCTAGAATGAAAAAAGAAACAAGAGAAAAAGAAATGAAAAAAAATATACTTTGTTTGTTGTCTGCCGCGGTTTTGTTGACTGCGTGCAATACTGGTGATAACGATTTTTATGAATCTGATGGTGGTGCGTATAATGAACACAGTGCACAAATCATGACAGAAAAAAATGAATTTTCTGGAATCGATTCGTATAAACCAAAAACAATGGCAGAACGCGAAGCATCATACAACAAATGGAATACTGCGCGTAAAGAAACCAGATGGCAAGAATACAAAGGATCAATGATTCGTGTTGAAATTTTACTGGGCGATACAGAGGTACGTGAAATGCGTTTGCGTTTAATGCAAAATGCAGATGGTACTGATATTGATACTGATGTACGTACTGTTTTGGGTAATGTCGCAGATTATGAAATGAAAAAAGTTTGTGGCCGCAATGCAGAAAGTATCGTTATCGTATATGATCAACCATCAGTAGAGGTTATGCGCCCAACATCGTTCTTTGAATATCGTGTCGAAGCCGAAGGTCCTACTATTCGCGAATACGGATTCAGATGTGTGTACAAAAAGTAAAAAACAAAAAGGATGAAAAATGAAAAAAATCGTAAGTGTACTTGGTGTATGTGCTTTGTTGGCTGGCTGTGATAAAGTTGCCAAAAACGGTGATACTGTTGTAATTGATTTTGCTGGATTTTTAGGCACAGAACAATTCGAAGGCGGAACTGCTCAAAATTATCCTTTGAAATTGGGATCCGGTACATTTGTTCCTGGATTCGAAGAACAACTGGTTGGGGCTAAGGTTGGTGAAACACGTGATATTAATATTACTTTCCCTGAAAATTATGTTCCACAACTTGCTGGTAAAGATGTTGTGTTCAAAGTGACAGTTAAAGAAATCAAAAAATAATTTTGAAAACAATCAAAAAAAACCGCCGTTTTGGCGGTTTTTTATTTGTGTTAGTTTTTTTATATTGCCTGGATAAATATTTTTGCCTTGTTCGCAGCATCAATAACAGCCTTTTTATCAATAACAAAGCATGTTTTTGTATTAACGATAATTCCATGTAATTTTGCAGCAGCCACAGCCCGAACAGTATCAACCCCAATCGCAGGTATATCGATTCGTAAGTCTTGACCAGGCTTTGTCATTTTTGCAAACACACCCCCAGATTTTCTTTTGTTTTTACGCATCTCAACAACGCGATCCAGCATGCGTGCAGTACCTTCGGCCGCTTCGACAGCGACAACCTGTTTATCAACAACAACAGATGCGCCAATATCTTCGATGCCGATAGTGTGTGAAACCTGAATTGCGCGTTCTATGTCGTGCGCATCAGATTTTGATGGTTTTGTTTTTGTTTGAATTCCAGGTTTTTCAAATGTTAATTCTGGTGCCAAATCTTGTGCCGCGACAATTTCATATCCGCGTTTTTCCAGCGCCTTGTTTAATGCAACAGCCATAGAATCATACCC
>DBXG01000001.1:27096-27291 GCA_002309215.1 Alphaproteobacteria bacterium UBA1218
CCAAGGCGTATAACCAAATCAGGATTTAATTTTGAATCATAAAAATTCTTTATTCCGATAACATAAACATCCCATCCGTTTTTACGCAACGCGTCGCGCGCCAAAAACGGCAATGCTAATGCACCGCAAAACAAAGCAACTTTCTTGTCTGAATCTTTTTTCATAATATTAATAATAGATGCAAAACACATTGGA
>DBXG01000001.1:27320-27793 GCA_002309215.1 Alphaproteobacteria bacterium UBA1218
AAATGTCCTTTTTTGAATTTGTGTGGCGGATGTAAATACGATTTTACAGACGATAAATATCGTGAAAATAAACTGAAAGAATTGCCAGATATTAAATTTACTGGCGACGCGATATGGGGAACAGCTGGGACGCGGCGACGTGCTGAATTCGCTTTTGTAGATGGACATTTTGGGTTTTACAAAAAACAAAGCAAAGATATTATTGATATTGAAAATTGTCTGAATTTATGTCCAGAAATAAACAATGTTCTGCCCGGTTTGAAACGACTTCCATGGATTGGCGCAGGCAGCGTTTTAATAACAAAATGCGAAAATGGTATTGATGTAGTCGTTAATTCAAATGTTCCGTATTTTAGTCCAGAATTCAAAGCAAATGTTGAAAAACTGCCACCACAAATTATCCGCTTTAATTGGAATGATAAAACATTAAGAAAATATGCAGAACCAGAAATTAAATTTAATGATAAAATTAT
>DBXG01000041.1 GCA_002309215.1 Alphaproteobacteria bacterium UBA1218
GCTTCTTCGTCAGATGCTTTTTCAGATAGTGTATAAACAGAAAAGCCCTTCATATCACGACTGGGATTTGCGTTTGCGTGCAACGATATAAACAAATCCGCTTTTTTCTTTTCTGCAATCGATGCGCGTTCAGCCAATTTCAGATATACATCAGATGAACGCGTCAAAAATGTTTTGAACCCATTTGCATCCAATTTGTTTTTCAATTTTTTCGCCACAGATAATACAACAGTTTTTTCTTGGGTTCCAGCCTTACCTATACAGCCAGGATCTTTACCCCCATGTCCAGCATCAATCACAATTATATGCTGGGTTGATGTGCCGTTTTTACCAGAACTTGCATTTGCTTGCTTATTTGTTGCGCTTCTGCTTTGTGTTGCAGTGGATACAGACTTGGTCCCCTTACCCGTTCCGGCAACAAAGTCCAAGACCAAACGATATCCGCTATCACCATTTGGTTCTAATATCATTATTTGCTTTTTATCCAAAGCATCAATCATTGACGACAAAGTTGCAGAAATTGTTAAAACACTGCCGTTCTGAATTTGTGTCACACGTTTTACCAAAGTGCCATTTGCCAATTTAGTATTTATTTTAGAATCGCCATTTGTATTTGATAAACTTATGTTTAACTGTTTATCACCATATGACAAGGTATATGACGGACGTGTTGCAGTTTCAACAACCAATCGGGTTTTATCACCAGGCTGACTGCCTGTACGAATGGCACGCAAAGTATTTGGCGCAGAAAAAGCAACACGTGGCGCCAATCCAATAACCAAAGCGCTGAAACTAACCGTCTGTAAAACTTTCCTTCTGGATATTTTCATCGGGAATATTATATCAGAAAAAACACCACTGCGCAAGCGCTCCACAATGTATTTTACATAAAGAAACACCGTCCAATCGGACGGTGTTTTTATTATTAGTACAGGTTTGTATATGACCCCTGTCGACAATTAGCATAAGATTGTGCGACCAGCGATGTTTCAGACTGGGTCAAATTTGCCACAGGAACAATATAACATCTGGAACTATCACGAACAACAAACACTTTGGTTCCCAATTTATATGCGGTCTGCATACTGTCCATTTGGGCACTGGTTAAATAACTGTTCGCTATCAAAGGACTGTTTGTCAAACCAGCCTGAACAATCTGATTTGCAACATCGTATTCACTTTGCGTGTTTGTTCTGAATATGTCATTATAAACCGTGATTTCTTTCACTAATGATTGATTTTCATATGGATTTGCAGTGTTTGTTGTCACAGAAGTTGGCAAAGCAATACTCGCAACCACAGCCGCCGCATTTTGCAAATTAGAATACCCCGTTTCAGTTGGTCGCGATGTTGTATTCAACTGCATATTATCACCGCACGCTAGATTCATACGATTCGTATAAGTCGCCAAAACCGCATCAACCTCTGTCTGCCAATTTTTACCCTTGGAATTCAGTTCCAAGCCAACAATTTTATCAGCCCAACCCCAAATATCTGCACCAATATTGCCAGCATTAACGAATCGAGTCACCATTTCAACAGAACCACCAGAAACACTTGGGCCACAATATTCGTTCAACATATTTTTCAATTTACTGTTTGTTTCATTTCCATAAGTCAAAGCAGCAGAATGACACGCCATCGCTGCTTCTAGTTCACGACGACGTTGAACACATAAATCAGAATGAGATTTGGTCAATTTATCAGCCATATTCATCATGGATAAATACGACATCAATTCCTGCTGAACATAAGAAGGACAAAGACGAGCAGCAGTATTTGTGCCACCAAGATTATTTTTTGTTCCGGTATTATACTGTGGTAATAATATTGAATTATCTTTCTGCAGGCACAACAATGCATAATTGTACAATTCGCTTTCTGATGCATATGAACAACGACCGGTTGTCTTACCCGGAATAACAGTTGCATCACCACAATATTCAGCCAAGCAATTATAAATCTTTTGACGACAAGCGGTATCAACATCAGGTTGCGTCACCAAGAAATAAGTATTGCGTTGATTCTGCAAATACGCATTAACAACACCCTGCTGACCACGTGTTCCACCGGTAGAATTACCAGCAGAATTAGTATAAATCACAGCGCGACCATTAGCATTTGCAGTAGTCCCGGCAGATACAGCGTTCGCAGTATTTCCAAGCAAACACGCACCCATAAAACCAAATACCATCAAGAATCTATTCATGGAACCCTCTCTCGTTTACGGTTATTTTATCATATTCTAAAACCAAACGCAATAAACTTTGATATAAAAAGTATAAAAAAGTTGATTTAAGCGATAAAAATGCTATATTTCACAGCATGACATTTATTGCTAATGATTTTTTAAGTCAAATCCAAGACGACATTGCTGCCGTCAGGGGGTTTCTTTGACCCGGATAAAATTCAATCTGAAATAGATGATTTGAACGAAATTACAAATGCGCCTGATCTTTGGGACAATCCAGAATACGCACGTAATATGTTGCAAAAGAAATCTGGGTTGGAAAAACAGTTAGCTGAGTTAAATCGTTTAGAAACGGAATACAAAAACCTTGCCGAACTATACGAATTATCCCCAGAAGATACTGACGTTAGTGTGGCAATTGAAAAGTTGGCAGAAGAAACACATAAGGCTAAGTTCATCACTTTGTTTAACGACCCTGCTGATAATAATGGCGCTTTTTTATTTATCCAGGCTGGTGCTGGCGGAACAGAAGCACAAGATTGGGCACAAATGCTAATTCGTATGTATTCGCGCTGGTGCGAACGCCATAATTTTACATTTGAAACAGTCGAAGAACACCCTGGTGATGTTGCAGGTGTAAAAAGTGCAACTTTCCGTATATCTGGCGAACGTGCTTATGGCTGGTTGAAAAACGAAATTGGTGTTCACAGGTTGGTTCGTATATCGCCTTTTAACGCAAATGGCAAACGACAAACCAGTTTTGCCTCTGTTGATGTGTGGCCCGACATTGATGATTCTATTGAAATCGAAATCAATGAAAAAGATTTGCGCATTGATACATATCGCGCATCTGGCGCAGGTGGACAACATGTAAACAAAACAGATAGCGCAGTTCGTATAACACATTTGCCAACAAATACTGTCGTGACATGTCAGAACGAACGTAGCCAAATACAAAACAAAGAAATGGCTATGAAGATGTTGCGTTCCAAGTTGTATGAATTGGAAATGGAAAAGCGCGCTGCCGAAGAAGATGCCGCCAAAGCAGCACAAAAGAAAATTGAATGGGGCAGCCAGATTCGCAACTATGTTTTGTACCCGTACAAATTAGTCAAGGACGTGCGGACAAATGTTGAAAAAACAGATTCTGATGCTGTCCTTGATGGCGACTTGGACGATTTTATGCTGGCAATGTTGGCAAAATAAAAAATAAGTTGTATAATACGCATATGCACCCATAGCACAACTGGATAATGCGTTGCCCTCCGAAGGCAGAGATTGCAGGTTCGACTCCTGCTGGGTGCGCCACGAATTTTCGTTATTGCGCGCGAAAAACAATGATGCAAACCGCACACCTTGAAGATTCACTACGAATAAACAAAACTGTTTATTAGCAATGAATTGACAGGTGTGCATAAAATTAAACTAAATAAAAGGATTAATATATGGTAAAAGTGAAAGAACACAAAGAAGACCTAATGATTGATGAGCAAAGCATACCTGCTTCAATTGCAGATATGCCAAAGCACGAGTCTGATAAAAATGATGATAAAATATATTTTATGGCTTTGGGTGGTTTGGAACACGTCGGTCAAAACATGTATGTCTATAAATACAAGGGCAAATATTTAATTGTCGATTGCGGTATGGGTTTCTTGGAAGAAGAAATCGGTGCAGGCGATGTACAATACTGTGACACAACATGGTTAGAAAAGCACAAGAAAGATGTTGTTGCTTTTGTTATGACCCATGGCCACGAAGATCATATTGGTGCATTGAAATATATTTGGCCAAAGTTCCGTAAACCGATATATTGCACACGTTTTCCTGCAGAGATTTTGCGAAAAACCTTTACGGGTATTGAAATGGACTTTGACCCAAATAAAGATATTATTGAATTTGATTACAATGGTGCAGAATTAGACTTGAAACCGTTTACTGTGGAAACATTTCATGTCACTCACTCGGTTCCAGAAGCACAAATGCTGATTATAAAAACGCCAGCCGGCAAAATATTACATACTGGCGACTGGACATTTAATGACGGCAATCCGATTGAAGAAAATACAAATTATGCAAGATTAACCGAAATCGGTTCTGACCCAAAACTTTTGGCTTGTGTTTGTGATTCTACTTCATCTGAAAGACAAACACCTCAAGTGACAGAACTTCAAGTTCGAGACACACTGACCGAGATTATGCGCAATGCACCTGGACGCGTATTTGTGACTGGATATTCCAGAAGTTTAGCACGTATCAAAATGTTTTCTGAAGCTGCACGTGCCGCTGGTCGTGTTGCAGCAATCAAAGAACGCAGTAATCCAAATCCTGTGCCATATGTTGGCTTGCCTGAATTTCGCGAGATGGGTATACAGTTTGGTTATCTGGATAAAGACGATGTTTATTTACACGAAGAAATCAAAGACTTGCCAGCTGAAAAACAAGCCATATTTTTAACAGGTTCCCAAGGTGAAAAGTTTGCTATGTTAACACGTCTTTGCAATGGGCACGTAAAAGAATTGAAATTATTGCCAACAGATACTGTGGTTTTCAGCGCGATTATTATACCTGGACGCGAACAAGATGTTTCATATTTATATAACAAACTGGCGCGCATGGGAATAAAAACATACACAATATTTGATACAGATAATTTACATGCTTCTGGTCACGCAGGTCGCCCAGAATTCGAACGTTTTTATGATATGGTTCATCCGCAAGTTTCTATACCAATGCATGGTGAATATATCAGCGAGATGTTAAACGGTAAAATGGCAATGGAACGTGGCGGTGCAAAGCATATGATGATTGTACACAATGGTGATATGATTGCATTATCTGACGGAAACGAACCGTATGTTTGTGAAACAATCCCAACAGGATTTGTTGTTATGGAAGGCGAAACAGAACGCAGTGCAGATGATCCTGTGTATAAAACACGCAAGAAAATCGCTGCTAATGGTGCAATATTTGTCACATTGCCGATTGATAAACGTGGTTTCTTGAAAGGTGTTCCAGAAGTATCCAGTGTTGGTATATTTGAAAGTGATGAAACAGGTTTTATGAAACGTCAAATTCAGATAGAAATTACAAACGCTATTGATAAACTGACAAAAACAGAACGCAAAAATCACGACAATCTTTACAAGGCGACCCAAGTTGCAGCCAATAAAGTTGTTCGTGCATCTTTGGGTGCTGATAAAAAACCACAATATAGCATTCATTTTGTAATGAAATAAAGCATGACAATATTATGTGTACCCCAGTTTGCTTGACTGGAGTATTTTTTATACACAACCTCTTGAC
>DBXG01000016.1 GCA_002309215.1 Alphaproteobacteria bacterium UBA1218
AACTGACCAATATCACGCACAATAAAACCACTTATTTCAGTTTATTGGTCCATTCGTTATCTGGAAAGTTCTTGCGCAACATATCCGCATAGCCTGCTGCCTGCTCTGGCAAACCAATCGCAGTATAGCATTCTGTCAATCTGTACATTGCCTCTGGCGTCATGACTGTTTCTTGGGCAGTTGATACCACAGATTGCAATCTGCTGATTGCAGAAGTCCAATTTTGTTTTTGCATATCATCACGCGCAGAATACATCACTTTGCCCGCAATATAGTTTTTCAATATCAAGATTTTATTTTCAGCGTTTTTCGCATATTCTGAATTTGGAAAACGTTCAACTAACTGTTGAAACTGCTGTAAAGCATAGGCAGACATTCCGGGGTCACGACGGACATCGCTGACCTGACGATAATAATTCATACCGCGCAAATACATCATATATGGAACATCTTTGTGTCCAGGATGAAAACGCATATATCTGTCGATAGCCAATATAGAACCAGCAAAATCATTATCCATATATCTTGAATACGCCATCATAACCAGCGCATCGGCGGCCCACGGGTTTGATGGATATTGAGATTCTGCAGTCTGAAATAACTCTGCCGCTTCTTCATAATTCTTTTTGTTAAACTCTTGGTATGCTTCCTGATAAATATCTTCCAACGGACGATCAGATACAACCTCTTCCCCACCACCACAAGCAGTTAGAATACCACAAACACATAACAACAAAATGATTTTTTTCATACTTGAATTTCCTTGTCTTTACGCAGTATAATGAAACCTATATAAAAATAAAAGTAAAAAATAGGCATAGTTATGAAATTGGGAAAAAATATCTTTGGCGTAGGTGTTATGACAGGCATCAGTCGTATATTCGGCTTTGTCCGCGATATGTTGATTGCACGATTCTTGGGCGCGGGACGTTTATCTGATATATTCTTGGCTGCGTTCAAATTACCCAATCTATTTCGTGATTTATTGGGCGAAGGCGCTTTGTCAGCAATATTTATTCCTATGTACACCGATATGAAAAAGGAAGAAGGCTTTGCCAAAAACGTATTTTCTTGGCTGATGGCTATATTATTGGGCTTAACCATAGTATTCGAAATATTTATGCCTTTGGTGATTTGGGGATTGGCGCCTGGGTTTGCAGAAGATCCGGGTAAAATGCAAATGACTGTCACAATCGCCCGCATTATGTTCTTTTATGTCATATTTATATGTGGTGCAGCATTTCTGGCCGCTGTATTAAATGCACACTCTCGATTCTTGCTGGCTGCGTTTATGCCTGTGATGTTAAACATTATGTTGATTGGTGCTTTGTTGGCGTCAGTATGGTACGGTAATCAATATATATTGTATGTAATGGCAGGGACAGTAGTTTTGTCTGGTATCATTCAGTTCTGGACTCTGTTATCGCGTATCAGACATAAACATTTTGGTCTGCGTTTAATAATTCCACATTGGAATAGCCAAATAAAAAGCATGTTTAAACGCTTTTGTGTCAGTTTGGTTGGATCTGGATTTTATCAAATAACAATTATCGTTGGAACTTTGGTTGCCAGTTTCGAATCTGGGGCTGTATCATGGCTTTATTATTCAGACAGAATTGTTCAGTTGCCATTTGCAATGATTGGATTGGCTGTGGGGACTGTTTTAATGTCTTCTATATCAAATGCGCTGGCGGACAAGAATATGCGCAGCGTTTATATTCAACAAAACTCTTCTATGCGTCGGTCTATGATGTTGATTGTGCCTTGTATGGTTGGGCTGTTTGTGCTGGCTGAACCAATTATCAGATTTTTGTTTCAATATGGTGCCTGGACACCTGAATCAACACATGCGGTTGCATTGGCAATAAAAATCCAATGCTTGGTATTACCCGCTATGCTGATAAGCCAGATTTACAGCAAAACACTATATGCGTCCCAAGATGTCAAAACACCTGTCACGACCAGTATGATTTCTTTGGGTATTGCCAGCGCTATTTATTTAATACTGTTCCCGTTTGTTGGCTATTTATCAATTCCGATTGGGGTTGTTGTCAGCGGTTATGTTAAGAACTATTTATTGGGACGTGTATGTCGTAAACGTGGTCTGGTCAAAACTGATAAAAAGACGCTATGGGCCATAATGTCTTTTGTTATGTTGGCTGGAATATTAGGTTCGGTTTTATATATGATACCTGTGCACAGTATTTGGACAATGGGCATATTGATTTGCGGATTTGCAATTATGTATTTGCCTGTTGCCTATGTTATCGACAGAAAGTTGATAAAATAAGATTTGCAACCACCCTTAATTTATGATAATATATATGACAAGAGAATAAACATGGGTTTCCCATTAAAGGAGTAAGCATATGAAAAAAATAATCTCTTTGGCAGTATTGTCTGCATTGGTTGCAGGCTGTATGGACGGCACAAATTCTGACTATGCTGGTTATGGCTATGACGGCATGGAAGAAGAACAATTAAACGTTGGCGAAGGTTTGAATGCAAACGCATATTTGATGGCTGCTGCACCAAAATATTATGTTGGCAGTGCATATAAAATTGAAGATGTTCAATATATTCCAACCGAAGATTTAACATATAATCAAACTGGTGTTGCCGGTATCATCCCAACTGAGTTGAACGGTTCCAAGACCAGCGACGGTGAAATATTCGATTCTAATCAATTGGTCGCGACCAGCAAGACTTTGCCGTTACCATCTATTGCACGCGTGACTAATTTGGATAATGGTAATGCGGTTGTTGTTCGTATAAACAATCGCGGTCCATTTGTAAACACTCGTATTATGGATTTGTCCAAGGCTGCGGCCCAAGAAATCGGCTTGGTAAACCAGGCACGTGTCCAGGTTCAAGTTTTAGGCCCAGAATCTTTGGCTGTGAAGAAAGCAACATTGGGTGAAACTGCTGAAAAACCTGCTGAACCAGAAGCGGAAAAAGTTTGCACAGATTCTGCAAATGCACAACCATCAGCAGCGGGCGATTACACAGTTCAGGTTGCCGCAGTATATTCCGAAGATAACGCAAACGCATTGTCCAAAGAAATGGCACAATATGGCGATGCAGTCGTTGTACGTGAAGCAGATATGTACAAAGTTCGCTTTAACAACCTTGATGCCCAAGGCGCACGTCGCATCATAGACAGATTGCGTTCTGATAAAGGTATGGCACCAGGTTTGTTGAAATCTGGACGTTGGGTTAATGCAGACAGCATTTAATAGTCCCAAAAGATTATAGATTGCAAAAACCGCCATTTAGGCGGTTTTTTGCTTGATTTGTTGTTCTTTATGTGCTTAAAATCACAATGACAAGGAAAAGGTTTATGCGTATTTGGTTGATTGGACTTTTATGTTTGTGTTTGGCATCGTGCAACAGCGTGTATTTGCAACCTGGCACTTTGGATACAAATGCGCTGATTTACACACCACGTGGTGGATACAGCATGCGACGTTCAATCAAACAGGTTATGGACGAACGTGGATATAATATTCATAATGGCATACTAAAAAAAGTTCATGAAAGCAGCGAATTTGACCGCGAGACTTATGAAATAACCAAAGGTGTCAGATATTCTATTCGGGTAAATGAACGCAAAGAGATTTTACGACCGATTTGGTGTATGTTTAATGGATTCTGGTGGTGGAATTTTGAGGTATCTATATCAGACAGAAAGATTGGCAAAGAAATTATGTCTTGGCGCGGTCGCGGATGTCAAAACAGTTCGCTTCGTAAATTAAATGCTATCTTGGATGAACTGGAAATGAAGGCCGAAGATAAACCAATCCCAAAGAAACATAAATCTAAACCAAAAACTTGTGAAGTTCCAGGTTTAATAATAACTATCGACCAAGAATCAAAATAAAAAAAATCGCCCGATTGGGCGATTTGATTTGTAAACGAAAGTTATTAATCTTTGATTGAATATTCACAGAACCCTTCGTTAGTATCACAGCGCGAAACAATGCCTTCGCTGATAAAATAACCCTGGGTATGCAAGCATGCAGGGCAAATCTTTGGTGCTTCGGTTCCGATATGCCAATTGCCACAGTTTGTGCAACGCCACATTACAATTTTATCAGACTTGAACAATGTACCAGATTCAATAGCCTCTATCAAAGCACGATAGCGAGATTCATGATAACGTTCTGCATAGCCAATATTTTTCAATACTTCTGCGATTGCTGTGAAACCTTCCTGGGCTGCAACCTGGGCAAACTTTGGATACATATCTGTATTTTCTTCGTGTTCACCGTATGCAGCGGCTTTCAAGTTTTCCAAAGTATCGCCGATTTTACCAGCAGGAAAACCAGCAGTAATTTCTACTGTGCCACCTTCCAGATATTTGAACAATCTTTCTGCATGTTCTTTTTCTTGGTCTGCTGTTTCTTGGAATATTTTTGCGATTGCTTCATATCCGTCTTTTTTTGCCTGAGACGCAAAGAAAGTATAACGATTACGAGCCTGAGATTCCCCAGCAAATGCAATCAATAAATTTTTTTCTGTTTGAGTTCCTTTTATAGATACCATTTTGTTTCTCCTTTATCATCTAAAAGTCATAAATATATTAGCAGAAATCCCCAAGAAATCAAACCAAATTATTTTTGATGCTGGATATTTTTGCGTTCTTCCTTATTAATTAAATCAATATGTTTGTCGAACAATGCAATACCTAAAAATGCCCGCGCCTGTTCCAATGTTGCACCATAAGACCACAACGCCCCATTATCTGTATCATATTTTGCAACAACATAATCTGGAATCATACTGCTGTACAAGCCATAGCAATTATTGCCAACAGTAGCAGCACTGTAATATTCAAATAAGTTCTTTTCTTGTTTGTCTATTTTGCCCAGTAAAACAAATGCTTTGCCACGCACCATTTGAATTTGTTTATTGAATTTCCGCTGAACACGCCATAACCCGGCAATAAAATCAACTTCATTTTGTGGAAAAG
>DBXG01000020.1:0-765 GCA_002309215.1 Alphaproteobacteria bacterium UBA1218
GGCTCAAGTGTAAATAATGTATCTTTTTGAAACAAAAAAATAAAACAGCAAAAGAAAAACCCTGAAATTAATCAGGGTTTTTATGTTTGATTATTAGTTTCTGTATTTACCAAGCATCAAATTTGTCATACGTTTCTTTTATCTCTTTTTGGCTTGAAAATTGTTATATGCTATTTGTGCAGTTAGTTCGTCTATCTTTTGTTTTAGATTGGCATTTTCTTGTTCTAATTTTGCCAAATCGGCTTTCAATGCGGTAAATGGTGCTTCTTTCAACAATTCGATTACTTCTTTTGAGGCTTTATTATATGCAGCATGCTTCAATGGTGTCCAACCATCATTGTCTTTTGCGTTTACATCGGCACCTTTATCAATTAATAATTCGATTACTTTTTTTGGGGCTTTATTATATGCAGCATTCATCAATGGTGTCCAACCATCATTGTCTTTTGCGTTTACATCGGCACCTTTAGCAATTAATAATTCGATTACTTTTTTTGGGGCTTCGTGATATACAGCAAACATCAATGGTGTCCAACCATCATTGTCTTTTGCGTTTATATCAGCACCTTTAGCAATTAATAATTCAATTACTTTTTTTGGGGCTCTGTTAGCACAAGCACACATCAATGGTGTTCGACCATCATTGGCTTTTGCGTTTACTTTGGCACCTTTAGCAATTAATAATTCGATTACTTCTTTTTCGTAACGTAAAGCAAACATCAATGGTGTCCAACCACAATCGTTTGTTGCGTTTACATCGGCACC
>DBXG01000020.1:813-2738 GCA_002309215.1 Alphaproteobacteria bacterium UBA1218
GCCTTTTTTAATAGCAGTCAATAAATCATTTTCTTTAAATGTCCATACCATTTTTTATCCTTTTTGTTGTTTGTCAAGGCTAATATAATACAAAAAATATAATTAGTCAAGTGTTTGTTGTAGAAAAAATAAGATTATCAAAAAGATACATTATTTACACTTGAGCCTTTTCTTTTATATAATCTGAATATAATTTAGACCACTGCATTAAATCATAATATTTACCATTCATAAAAACTGCCTGTCTGGAAATACCATCTAAAATCATTCCTGTTTTTTCAGCTAATTCAGCAGAATCTTTATTATCAACAAAATTCACACGCATAATTTTATTAACTTTCAATTTATTAAATGCGACATCTTCTATGACGCGATAAGATTCTGATGCAAAACCTTGGCCACGCGCAACAGACACCAACCATACAGAATTCAACTTTAATATATTCGCTTCTTTATAAAAAGATATTTTCCGCACACCTATGAATTGATTATTATGAAACATATAAAACGTGCAAGCATCATTTTTTTCGCTTTCTGCATGATACTGCATCATCTTTAATGTATCCGCAATAGATTTGGGCAATATCTTAGGCGCTTTCATCAAAGGTTCATATTTATAATCGTCTGGATTTTCGTTTTTTAATGCCGCATATATTATTTTTGCGTTTTCTATATTTGGTATTAAATGCCTTAACTCCAGTCTGTCTGTGCGTAAAGTTTTTGTGAAGTGTTTTATCATGCTATAACTGCCCTTTATGTTTTTTGATTGCCAACACAAAAACAACCAGGCCGATGATAACCATTATTCCAGATAACAACTGCCCCATTGTTAAACCCCACGAAGTTAAAAAACCAATTTGGGCATCTGGCTGGCGAAATTGTTCACAGAATATTCTGAACGCACCATAAAACACACAGAGCAAGCCACTGATGGCGCCAGGATATCTGCGTAAATTTGTTTTTTTATACAACGTGAATAATATTACAAATAAAATCAAACCTTCTAATGTGGCTTCATACAATGGGCTTGGGTGGCGGGGAAAATCTGGTCCACCACGAAATATTACACCGATTGGTAAATTTGTTGGACGTCCCATAACTTCCATATTTATAAAGTTGGCTATGCGACCAAGTCCTAAACCAATTGGGGCCGCAACTGCCAACAAATCAAGAACACGCAAGGAATTGCGTATAACAGAATGGTCTGAAAATCTTTGTTTACGCACGAATAAAAGCGTTGCGACAATAACACCAATCAGTCCACCATGAAAGCTCATCCCACCATGCCAGATTGCAAGTATTTCAATCGGATTGTGTATAAAAAACGGCAGATTATAAAACAAGACATACCCCAATCGTCCACCCAAGATTATACCGAATACCAAGAAAGTCATTAAATCGTCCAATTGCTTTTTGGTTAAATAGATTTCGGAATCATCTTTGCGGGTTAAAACTTTTAACAACCAAAACCCCAAGACAAACCCCAAAACATAAGCCAAAGCATACCAGCGCACAGGCACACCAAATACTGAAAAAGCAACTGGTGAAATTGGATCTAAAACAATAGCCATTATACAACATCCTTTCTTTGATTATTACTGAAATACTTTATTAAATTGCGAATTTTTTCAACCAAAAAATAAATAACAGAATATTACCCCACCTCCCGTCCTTCGGACGTACTCCCCAAAAAGGGGAGAATAAAAAGTTCCCCACCCATGGCGGGGTGGATTGTGACGCAGTCACAAGACGGGGCGGGTATTCTGGTGTATTCGTTCAACCGAACGTCTGGCACAATACTTTGTTTTATTTCCAAGCATTCGTATTCTCTTACCACCTCGCCCTACGGGCACTCCTCCAATGGAGGAGAACTTGATCTCATCGAAAACGAAAGATGACATGTGCGTTTAGTCTTGAATTATTAA
>DBXG01000020.1:2794-3201 GCA_002309215.1 Alphaproteobacteria bacterium UBA1218
GAAAAAATCTGTTTCTAAAATTGGTGGCATAGAACTGTATCTGAAACGCATATTTGGACTGATGACTGGCGCAGTCGGAATTACCGCTTTGACTACATTTGTTATGATGATATCTGGCGCGTGGGCAGGTTTAATTCATAACGGTGGCTTGTCTGCAGCGTATTATATTATTGCGTTTGGCGGACTTGGCTTATCAATTTGGGCCCAGGTACGCGCGTTTTCTATGAAACCATCTNNCAGATTGCAAGTATTTCAATCGGATTATGCAAGAAAAAAGGCAGATTATAAAACAAGACATATCCCAATCGTCCGCCCAAAATTATACCGAACACCAGAAATGTCAGTAAATCATCCATTTGTTTGCGGGTTAAATAAATCTCTGAATCATCTTTGCGGGTTAAAACTTT
>DBXG01000020.1:3278-16055 GCA_002309215.1 Alphaproteobacteria bacterium UBA1218
AATACTGAAAAAGCAACTGGTGAAATCGGATCTAAAACAATAGCCATTATACAGCATCCTTTCTTTGATTATTACTGCATATACTTTATTAAATCGTGAATTTTTTCAACCAAAAAAATGCAAAAGACAAAATGTGCGTTTAGTCTTGAATTATTAAATGCTTTGTATTATATTCACTTTAAGCAAAAAGGAGAAATACATGGTTGCGAAAAAATCTGTTTCTAAAATTGGTGATATAGAATTGTATCTGAAACGCATATTTGGGTTGATGACTGGCGCCGTCGGAATTACTGCTTTGACTACACTGGTTATGATGATATCTGGTGCATGGGCAGGTCTGATTCATAACGGCGGATTGTCTGCGGCATATTATATTATTGCGTTCGGGGGACTTGGTCTATCCATTTGGGCCCAGGTGCGCGCGTTTTCTATGAAACCAGCAACCGCGAAAATATTGCTATTTTTATATTCAGTTTTAATGGGCATTGTTATTACGCCTATGATTTTGGTATCCAGCCCTATTTCAATTTTATTAGCAGTTGTTTTGGCCGCGGTTATGTTCGGCTGTATGACTTTGTTTGGATACAAGACTGTCAAAGACCTGTCTTTCTTGGGTGTGTTTTTATTTATGGGTATGATTGGTTTAATCTTGGTTGGTGTGGTTTCTTTATTCATACCATTGGGCGCAACATTTAACACTATCGTATGTCTGATTGGTGTATTAGTGTTTGCTTTGTTTGCTGCATACGATATGCAGACATTGAAAAACGCATACTATCAGATTGGCGATGGCGAACAGAAAAATCAACTGGCTGTATTAGGGGCTTTGCATATGTATATATCGTTCATTGCTTTGTTCGAATACATACTGGGCTTGCTAAACAGCAGAAATTAATAAAAACAAAAGAAACAATCCCACTTCGCCAAGGCTTCGTGGGACAAGAAAAAAAGGAAAACAAAATGGCATATCAAATTGATAAAAGTAAATGTATTGGTTGTAAAACTTGTATGGGCGCATGCCCTGCGATGGCGATAAGCATTGATATAGACGGCAAATGCACGATAGATAAAAACAAATGTATGGGCTGTGGCACATGTGCTGCAATTTGCCCGATGTCTGCGATTAAACCAGATTTATAAGTTGCAATCGAATAAAAACGGTATAGAATATTGGCGGTAAAAAATCTAAAAGGGTAAGTAAAAATGCCAGCAAAAACGATAAATGATGTAATTGCGCTTTGTAAAAGACGTGGGTTTATTTTCACAGGTTCTGAGATTTACGGCGGACTTGGTGGCGCATACGACTATGGTCCATACGGTGTTGAAATGATGAAAAACATCAGAAACGCCTGGTGGAACACGATGATTTATTCCAGAAATGATATCGAAGGTCTGGACGCGTCTGTTATCACTAACCGATTGATGTGGAAGTATTCTGGACACGAAGGCAGTTTTTCAGACCCATTGGTTGAATGCAAAAAATGTGGCGCCCGTATGCGTCAGGATAAAATGAAAGACCCCACAAAATGCGATAATTGTGGCAGTACTGAAATAACCGAACCACGCGCGTATCAATTGATGATGGGACTGTCTATTGGTGCAACAAATGATGGTGAGATAAACGCTTATTTGCGCCCAGAAACAGCAACAACAACATATGTAAACTTCAAGAATGTTTTAGATGCGCGACCACATAAACTGCCATTTGGTATCGCCCAAATTGGTAAATCTTTCCGTAATGAAATTTCGCCACGTGGTTTTGTATTTCGTATGCGCGAATTCGAACAGGCTGAAATGCAATACTTTGTTAATCCAAGCGAAGATGAAAAATATTTTGAATATTGGAAAAAGTTGCGCATGGATTGGTGGATAAGTGTTATGGGTATCCCTGCAAATAAATTACGTTTTCAACCACACGAAAAGTTGGCACATTATGCCAAGGCTGCTGGTGATATCGAATACGATTTCCCAGATGCTGGTTTTGATGAAGTTGAAGGTATTCACAACCGCCAAGACTTTGATTTAGGTTCACATACTAAATCACAAAACGAATTCAAGTTGTCTGCAAAGGTGATGGAAAACAAAGATTCAACAATAAAGTTGTCTTATTCAGATGCCCAGACTGGCGAAAACTTTGTTCCATATGTTATTGAAACAGCAATGGGAACAAATCGTGCTATGTTGGTTGCTATGTTGGAAGCGTACGAAGATGAAGATTTAGGAGATGGTAAAACGCGCACAGTATTAAAACTGAAACCTTGGTTATCACCTGTCAAGGCTGCAGTAATTCCATTGGTGCGCAATGTTCCAGAAATCGTAGATTTATCAAATAAAATCGTTGATGATTTGCGCAAATTAGGTATCGGCAGAATTGAATTAGAAAACTCTGGTAATATTGGTAAGAATTATCGTCGTCATGACGAAATTGGAACACCTGTGTGCATAACTATTGACCACCAGACTTTGGAAGATGGCACTGTGACACTGCGTCATCGTGATTCAATGGAACAAGAACGTATAAAGTCTGATGATGTTGTAAAACGGGTCATAGAAATCGTGTGTCAAAAGTAAAAAGGTTAAAAGATGTCAGATATAAATATAATATTAACAAATATGCCAAATAGTCTGGATAAACCAACGTCGTTAAAGGTTGGAACAATATCGGAACAAGATGAAAAAGATTTTTTGGCGCGTTTGACTGAATATACACCAAAAGAAAATGATGAAAATAGTTATACATGTGGTTTTTATGTACATTACGCATCAAATACTATTCGTGTTGCACCATGTAATAAAACCAAGGAATGGGAACCCAAAAGACAAATAAATAAAGCTAACGAATTGGTTATAGAAATGATTCCATTATCTAGATTCAAATGTGGTGTGTTTTCCAATTATGATTGCCCAAATTGTCTACGCAGGGGCAATTGTGCATCACCTTTTATAAAAAAATATATTGGAAGTTTTTTATTTCCGAACAAATATCCAAAACAGAAATAAAAAAATTAAACAAAATAAAAACTGCAGAAATGCAGTTTTTATTTTCTTGTCCGTTCGCGCTCTTGTTCACGCTCTTGCTCACGACTGTGTAATTTCAACAAATCATTTGTATTGCTTTTGTTTTTTTGCGCCACATGTTTTGCGCCATATTGATAATTCCCCGAAGACACAAGGCTTTTTATAATATCAATTCCTGTTTGGATTTTTTGTTTTGCAGATTCTTCTATTTTTGGGTGTTCAGATTTTGGATAATGCATATATTCATTAGCATGAATACTGGATTGCAACGTTTGCTTTATTTGTTTTTTTCTGAATTGGAAAACCGCGGGGCGCAAATAGTCCACAATATAACTTTGTTCTTGAATACTGAACACAAAATCACGTAATTTATCCAGCGCGATTTTCCATGCATCAATTAGTTGTATATTTTTCATCCACTCCATCACAGATAAGCCAGAAAATATTTCATCAAAGGCAAATTCTATTTGTGCCTTGTCGGATTCAGTCACAATATTTTGTGCACGATTGTCCAGGTTTTCGCCAGATACTTTCTCAAAGATTTGTTCTAATTCGAAATCCATATACTATTTTCCTTGGTTATGTGAATTAAACATTTGGACAAACATTTGCATCAAACGTTGATTGTTTGCGTTAAATTCAGCCTTGTTATCATTTTGTTTTGATTGATATTTATTATAAAATTCGTTGAACTGTCTAAGTGTTGACTTAAATTCCATATCTGCACCATCTGCCCAACGTTTACCAACAAGTTCATTACCATAACAACGTTTTATGAATACATCGTTTGAATGTTCGTTTTTCATTATATTTTCAGAAATAATTTTGCGATATTCTGAATTTAATTTTTTCAAGTGTTCGTTCATTGGATTGTCGCGCTTTGTCTTTATTTGAACAAAAGTATCCATCTGCTCCAGCGCTTTTTGCTCTGCATGACCACGCGTCCCACCACGATAATATATTGCAGAAGCCAAATAAACCCACATTCTTTTGTAATTGCGTTCAAGTTCTTTCAAGTCTTGTTCGGTTATATTAGAATTTGCCTTGTTTTCCATGGTATGCCCCTTTGGTTACTCACCTCTGCACCCCACCTGTGTTATTATATAGATGTTCGCTGACATATTTCAAGATACTTGTCAAGATAATTTATTTTTTGACTTATTTCTTATTCTATATAACAATGTGACTGTTATACCACAAAGCATACTATTGCCAATAATGGGTGGTATGGGTATAGCGCCAATCTTGCCAAGAATGGGGGTTGGTTATTTCATCAAACAAAAGGAGTATTCGATGAAAAAAACTTTGAAAGGTTTGATTGCTGTCACAGCATCTGTTATATCAACTGGTGCGATGGCGTCAAATATGGAAAATCCTCTTTACATGCCTATGGAAGGGGAATTTTATACAAAAACAGGTGCAGCGATTATGTATAAAAAGACAGATCATACTGCTGCATTAGTTGCTAAAAACGCAGACGGAAAAGATGAGTTTCCAGTATGGCGTTTCACAGAAGATTTGGGTTATGGTATCACAGATCGTCTGGACATTCATGGTCGTTTTGGTTATACCAAAGACGGTGATATCGACCGCAAAGGCATGCATCGTGGCCGCTTAGGCTTGGCATTCCGTGCATTGACAGAAGATGACCCATTTGTTTTGGATTTGTATGCTGATGCATATTTATCCGGCGCTATGCCAATGAAGGGAACGGTTAAACCATATGGTTCAAGTTTTGGTTTTGATTATGCAAATTATTCCAATGGTCGTTGGGGTGTGATTACTGGAACAAAATTCGGCAAAAGATGGGCAGACTTCACATTGGCTGGTCATGTCGAATATTTGCAAACCTTTGGGAACCATAATAACAAAATTAAAATTGAACATCCTACCTTAAAACTGTTTGGTTTTCCTGACGAAATCAGTGTTGATTTGAAATCTACAAGTGAATGGACCGCAGGTATCGATGCTTTCTATCAAATCGATATGGATTGGTCGTGTGGTTTCGGATTTGAATTCGTTGAGCATGCTGATAATGGTATAAAAAGTATTCATACACAGTTGCCGAACAAGACGGTTGGTCCTATGACAACAGCTGATGTGGTTAAAACATTATTAGCAGAAACCAAAGACATGAACGATGGTTGGGATGAATATATATTGAAGGCGAATTTGGCTTATCAGATGTCAGATGCAATTCAATGGACTTTGTTCGGCGAATACACATTTGATGATTCTCATGCTCAATCACAAAATGGAACAGATGCTAAAATTGAATTGGGTGTTCGTTTGAACGCAAGATTCTAAAAAGATCTGAAAAATAAACTTATATTGGACAATTTGCGCACCGTTTTGGTGCGCAATTTTATTTTATTGTAAAAAATATGTTTTTTACGCTTTTTTTAGGGGTCGTTTTATGATATAATGTCAAACAAAGGGAATATGGAGAAAGATGAAAAAGGCCAAGTTTCTTGGGGTTTTAGCGGGAATATTATCATCAATGCCGTTGGTGGCTGATGCTGCTTATCCTGTGTATAATCCAACACAAATGGCACGCCAAGGGTATGTAATAAATCCACAATATGCAACACAACAATATGCTGTTCAACCTAATTTACAGGTTATGACATCACAACGCACGAATGTTATGCCAAATCAGTTGGCTGCTGCGTCTGCGGTAAACGGTCGTCCAATGTTAAATAACGTTGCTGTTCAGCCAAACCGTATTACTGGCGCTTTGCCACGCGTTGGTTCTTCGGCAACAAACGCAGGTCGTCAATATTATCAATCTTCGGATTATGACAGATTGGCAGACAGTGGTTTATACGTCGGCTTATCTGCGGGATATAGCACAATGGTTCGTGGTTCTATGTCTGCTGATTATGCTGGTGCAAAAGATGCGTTTTTGGCACCTGGTTCATTCCGCGAATCAGATATCCAACATGATACTGTGATACCATTGCAAATTTCTGTTGGTGCCGCGATAAACAGTGATGTTCGTGTTGATTTCTCGTTCTTGCGCTATTCGGGTTCGTCGTATGCTGATAATGTTCAGACATCGACTGGCGATGGGTTCACAGATGCAACTGTCAGCGGTGGTGCGATTACATCAAACGCAACAATGTTGAACGTGTATTATAATATTGATTCTGTGACAGGATATATGGCTGGTGGGTCTTTGCGTCCATATATTGGTGCAGGTGTTGGATTGTCTCTGAACACAATTGGCGATTATGTTGTATTTGATAATCATTTTTATGATGAAACCGGTGGTGCTGGTCCTGGCAGTATTGAGCCCGGCTTTTTAACTGCGGTATCTGATATTTATGCTTATCATAACGGCGGAACGATGGAACAACTAGCATTCAGTTTAGAGGCTGGTGTGACAACAGATATGAACGATGGATTGAAAATCGATTTCTTTGTTCGTTATGCTAATTTGGGAAAGGTTAAAACATCTGGTTCTGTGGTTGTATCCCAGACAGAATGGCTGAGTGACGGTGCGGGCGACGAATACGAAGCGCCATATGACAGTGTTATGCATTACACAAACTGGACAGAAAGTGGCAGATTATCAAACCTGGATGTTGGTGTCAGATTAAGACTGGAATTCTAGGACTCTGGGCGCACATCTCGTTCAAAAGGGATAAATTATGACAGACAAATTATGTAGAATATCTTTGTTTTCTGCTATGTTAGCGAGCATTGCGAGTGCACCATCTTTGTTGTTTGCAGATTCACGTATAAATTCAACACATGCGGGCGCATATAACCAGGTTATGGCTACTCAACAACAATATGTTGTCGAACAAAACACCCCATTGGTGCAAACTGCCAGCGCGACAGAAGATTTACCAGTAGCAGTAGAAGATGCAAGATTAGCAGAAAGCATCAAAAACAATACAGCGGAATCTGTTACAACAGATGATTTGGAAAGATGCTCTATGATTTATATCAACGGTGTATTCAAGTGGGGCGTTCCACAATCTGGTATGCGTCAGACATTGCAACCACAATGTGTGGCTGTCGTTGATTTAGTATCAGCAGAAACAGATGAAGTATTGGCAACGACAACTTTGGCTGCTGGTGATATGATGAAATGCAATATAGATGTGTTCCCACAAAGCGGTTATTCACCCAAAGCGTACGAAGTGACCCTGCCTGCAGACAATCCACCAACCGAAAAAGACGTTGAAAAAGTATTAAACAAAGAACAAAAACAAAATGCTGGATTCAAGATTGCAGCGGCGGCTATTATCGGTGGTTTGGCTGGAAATGCTTTGGCGCCAAAACCATCAGGCGATTCCAAACTACTTGGGACCAGCAAAACACAATTGGCAGATACTGCGATTGGCGCCTTGGCTGCAGGTGGAATTATGGCAGCCAGCAGTTATTCTGGCAAAGTCGCAGGTGACACGATTAAATCAACCGCTGTGAATGCAACTGCCGGTATGTTGGTTGGTAATATGGGCGCAGGTATGTCAAACAGTAACAGCGTTCTGGCGACAACAAAGTGCAAGGTTAAAGATAATACCGGTAAAGAGGTCGAAAAAGATTGCGTTATCGGGCATTTTTATAAATCAAGTAAGGACAGTAGTATTGCATCTGATAACGATACGGAATACTATGCCACAGCTAATGGTGCCGTTGCGTACAAGTGCGAAAACCCAGATACCTATACAATGCACTGTATACTATACAACAACCCATTACATAATATTTGTTTCAAACGCGAAGGCGGTGGCAAGTGTATACAACAAGATTCTGCGCAAGCTGCTAGAATTGCGAGCGAGGGCATTGCCAAAAGGCTTGTTGACGGTAAAATGACAAAAGAACAAAACGACGATTCACAGACATATTACCTGATAGAAAGCGCAAAATCCTCAGGTAGTGGTCAAATGGCATATGCTGTGTTTGATAATTTGCAATCGAAAGTTTTTGGTTATAAAGTTTCAGATTGGGACAAACTGAAAAACAACGTCAAAGGCTATTATGCACGTTATAACAATACAGATTCCGCTGGGGAGTCGCTAGGTACAGCAAATGATGATAACAACATATTCAAACCTTCTGCACGCAGTTCTGAAGATGGCAGTATAATTGATTTATCGAACGAAGCGCGCGCCAAAGCGACAATGCTTGGCGCTGCCGCTGGTGGTGCTTTGGGTGGTTTCGTTGGGTACCAAGGCGCACAAGCCGAAATTTCTGAACGTTTAATGGTTGCATTAAATGAATACTCGGCTTCTTTGCAAAACTTTTATTGCAAAACAGGCAAAAGAATTTTAGCACTTTATAATGATGTTGCAGAAATTGCACCTATGCCACAATCAACCGGACAAGAATAATCAAACAATTTATTTGAACCCTCCCTGCCCTATGGGCACCCCTCCACAGGAGGGAAACTAAAAAAATCCCCACCGCTGGTGGGGATTTCAAGAAAGAAAATCACAAGCACAAATTATCGTGTATAACGACGGGCTAAGGATTGTGCAACGCGGGATACTGTCAAATTGCGTTTTGGGAATTTTTGCGTATTAACGCGTGCTTGCTTTTTTTGTTTAGCCATCAAAGGTGTTTTGTTTTTTGTGTTCGGACGCATCAAAGAAGCGTTTTCTGGTTCTTTGACGATACAGCCGTTTGATAAATCTGGATTTGGTTTGATTGAAACTTCGCACCCTTCGATTCCATAACATTCATCCAAACATCTTTTTGCATTTGATAATTCAACAACCCATTTGTGTTTATCATCAACCGACAAATACACGTAAAAGGTATTAGTATTCCAATCTTTTTCTATTTTTGTGGTTTTGAATGGTGTCAAACTCCGCTGCGCATAACTTTTATTATGTAAATAAGGAATCACATTTTCCAGCCATGCAAATTCAGTTATGGTTGTTGAACATTGCTTGCTCATCATATCGTATTCTGAATTTGGGACTTTATAACATGCTTCACTAAATTGTGTGTCTGTGAATTTGGGTTGTGCATTTTTTGCAACAATACCGGATGGTGAAATTGATTGACCACCCGAATGACATGTTTCACCAACAATCATTGTATTTGTCGATGCATTTTCCATAATATTATTTGGGGCAAAGCAACTGGCTGTCGGAATGTCTTTTACATACATTGTCATATACGTCATTTTTAGTGTCAAATCTGTCGGCCCAGCTTTGTTCAAATGTTCTGTTTTTTTGTAATATGTAATTTTGTAATCTGGTATAATTGGTGCATCGGTAAAGGCCATTTTTGGCAAATTATCAATCCATGTTGCAGTGTCGTTGGGGACAATTTCATTTGAATTTATAATGCATTCATCTTCTATACAATAATTTCCCGATGCATCCAATCTTTCTTTCTTTTGAAAATCCCCATGTTGGCAAAAATTTGCTTTTTCTCCTTCTTGTATGTTTGCTATGCGTTCTTGTATTCTTTCTTGTGTTAACTCTTGCATGTCTTGGGCAGTAAACACGATGTCTTCATTGGCACATACGGTTGGCACGTTATCATTATCATTTGTTTCATCGGGATTATTTATATCTGTATCGTCATCATTGATAATGCCATCATTGTCATTATTTTCGATTGGCTTATCTTCATCATTGTTTTCAACCGGTTTATCCGTATCATCGTGTTCAGATGGTTTATCCGTATCATTATCTTCAACCGGTTTATCAGAATCATTGTTTTCAGTTGGTTTATCGGAATCATTATTTTCAGACGGTTTGTCCGTATCATTATTTTCAGATGGTTTATCAGTATTTTCATCATTGGCATAGTTGCCATCTGTATCATTATCATTAACGACGTCTTCGGTTGGATTTTTTTGCAGTTGTTGTTGGGCATTGTCACAGCCGGTTCCCATTGCGATACCCGCCATCAATGTTGCACCCGCAACAATTTTTTTCAATTTATCTGTGGCATCTTTTATTTGTACCATATCTATTCTCCTGTATTATATTTTGTTTTTGGGTTATACCCATTGTTGTCTCTCATGATAACACAATATATTGTGTTTGTCAAATACTATTTATTATCCAGATTGTTCAGTTTGTTTTATACAAGACATTATTAATGTTGTGCCAGACGTGCGTTGTTACGAATACACCGGAATACCCGCCCCGTCTTGTGACTGCGTCACAATCCACCCCGCCACGGGCGGGGAATTGGTATCAGCCTAGTTCGAGAGTAATTCCCCTCCTGCGGAGGGGTGTCTCGCTGTAGCGACCTGTTACACGAAGTTTTAACGAAGTGTAATAGCGAAAGCGGACGGGGAGGGTTCAAATAAATTGTTGTTCCAGACGTTCGTTATTACGAATAAGCCGGAATACCCTCCCCACCGCAAGCGGTCCCCCCCGCCATGGGCGGGGAATTGGTATCGGTCTAGCTCGAGAGAAATTCCCCTCCACCGGAGGGGTGGCTTGCTGTAGCTAAGCGAAAGCAAGACGGAGAGGGGTCATAACATATCTATATTATGTTTTATCCATATCAGAACATTTTGCATGTCTTGTTTTACATCTTTGTCTGATATTCTTAATACGTGTATTCCCAAACATTTCATATATTCATCGCGTTCTGTATCATATTCATATTTATTATCATGTGTCCAACCGTCTATTTCGATAACCATATTTTTTTCTGAACAATAAAAGTCTGCAATATAATCACCAATTGGTTTTTGCTTTGTAAAACGAACACCCATCTTAGATTGTTTCAATTCATTCCAAAGTAATGCTTCTGATAAATTACCAGAATGTCGATTTGCACGCGCCAAATGTTTAAGTTTTTTATTGTAAGGATTCATAGTCCAATTTTATTTATAAAATATATTTTATTCAAGATTAAAAAGCCCCCTCCCCGCCCTGCGGGCCCTCCCCTCCGGTGGAGGGGAATTACTCTTGAGCTAGACCGATGCTTAATTCTCCCTATGGGGGAATTTTTTATTTTCCTCTTGCCATAAAAATTGAAAATATATAAAATATTTTTATCGGGGGATAATGATGTTTTTACGCAATAAATTTTTATTGTTTTTGTTGACCTGCACAATCGCAAATCCATGCTTTGGGGATGAATGTAGTGGTACGACATTGTTTTGCCCCGATGACAGTGGCCAACTTATACTGAACCAAACACAGTGGAATGTGTTCAGTAATAACATTAGCAAATTGTCTAACTATATTGACACCAGTGCAAATGCCTTTGATGCGTTGCTTAATGCCGCATGTAGCGATCCCACAGACACAGAATGTAAAAGTATACAGGCAAAAATTAATGCTTTGGGAGAAACCAAAATTTCGATAGATGCGCTTATTAATGGAACAACAGGTACTGGATCAGCTACCAATCCTTATTCTTTGGTCCAAAGGATCGAGCTGTTGTCAACTAATTTGGACGCGTTGCAAACCGTAATTGGAAATGACGGAACTGGTGGGGCAGCGGTGTCTGGCTTGTGGAAATTCTCAGCAGACTTAGCTTCAACCAAAAATGAGATAGACAAATCATTGATAAAATGGAATCAAAACTGGCAAAACATTCAAATTCGTCCTATTATAAATATTGGTTGTGCCCAAGGGTATTATGTTGCGCAATGTGACGATATAAATCTTGACCTGGGTACAATACTCGGTTATGTAATGGAATATTATAATATAGACCCATTATGTTGGAATCAAGGTAATCCATATGAAGAAATGCGTTACTTGCTTCATTTAAAAGGTGTGATAGGAACAACCGCAGACGGTAAAGATATAACAGATGACAATGCGACTTATACCTCGGCGGGTAGTGCTTTTCGGGATTATTTTAACACATCTACGGGGCATAATTGTGGTGATATTAGTGATAGCGAATCCGGTTTGTACCAGTTGCAAGAACTCAGAAAAAATATATTTGATACGTGTATGAATAAATCGTTTGTATGTAAAAAATGCCCGAACGATGGTACAACAGATGTGAAAACCGAACGTGTTTTGACAACATATAAAGCTGATGGCACTGTAGATAAACCGGCACATTGGAAATCATTTAATACAATTGCAGATTGTTTTACTGTTGGCGGTTCCGATGCCAAAGGAACATTTACATTAACAAATCCATGGACAACCAATAATAAGACTGGCGACAAATGCCATTATGAATATTAATGGTTATGTGATATTATGTGCAACAGTACGCTTAGCACGAACAGAATTGTTATTACGCTTAGGATAATTTTTTGTTTTTTATGCATATTTTTTTCACCGCATTCGTTGCATGGGCATTCGCGAACAACCAATATCCAAGACAGGCACAACATCAATCCTGAAAATACAAATAGCCATGGTTCTGCGCGTTCGGAAATAAATGTTGTGTGCGACATCTCTGGCGCAAACAAGCCAATCAAAGACAAAACTATCGGCAAGACACAGCAAAATAAATGTGGTAATAATGATGCAATTACACCGATTTTAACTGCCTTGTTTTTCATTTCGTTTCCTTTTGGTTTTCGTTCTCCTCCTGCGGAGGAGTACCCGCAGGGGGAGGTGGTCTTTGATTCCAGATAATACAAATATCTGAAAGACCACCCCGCCGTTCCGGCACCCCTCCGCAGGAGGGGAACCTTTTTAATTCTCCCTTTTGGATGGGAACTTTTCGGCATAAATAAAAACGGCGTCCAAGACACCGTTTTTATCAATCAAAATCTGTGGTGCCGGTTGTCGGACTTGAACCAACGACCCTCTGATTACAAATCAGATGCTCTACCAGCTGAGCTAAACCGGC
>DBXG01000020.1:16062-42669 GCA_002309215.1 Alphaproteobacteria bacterium UBA1218
CGGCAATGCAAGCCATATAATATATGTATTTCAGAAAAAATTCAAGTAAAAAATTATAAAATGCTTGCTTTTATCAAAAACAGATGAAAAATATAAAGAAAAAACACAGGGATAAAACATGGTCAAAATACCTGAATTGTTGGCGCCAGCAGGCACGCTGGACGCGTTCAAAACTGCGATTTTATATGGCGCAGATGCTATTTATGCCGGTTTGCCGGGGTTTTCAATGCGTGCGCGGGCTAAAATCACAGTAGAAGAAGTCAAGCAAGGTATCGATTTTGCACATGCGCATGGCAAGAAAGTTTATCTGGCTTTCAATTTATTTGCGCATGACCGCGATTATGAAAATATGCCACGTGTGTCAGAAATAATAAATTATCTGAATCCTGACGCTTTGATTGTTTCTGATGCGGGTGTTGTTATGTGGGTTCGTGAAAATCATCCGAATATACCAATTCATATATCAACCCAGGCGAATATTTGTTCTGCATCTACGGTCAAGTTCTGGCAAAATGCCGGTGCAGTTCAATGTGTTTTAGCGCGCGAAGTTTCGCATAATGAATTCAAGTCTATACGCGAACAATGTCCAGATATAGGGCTTGAAATATTTATTCATGGTGCAATGTGTATGTCTTATTCTGGGCGGTGTTTATTATCTAACTTTATAACTGGTCGTCCATCTAATCGTGGTGCATGTGCGCAATTGTGTCGCTGGAAATACGATGTAATTTTGCGTGAACGTGAAAGCGGTATCGAAATGCCAATCGAAGAAGATGAACGCGGCGCATATATCATGAACGCCAAAGATTTGTGCTTGATGCCAAGATTGCGCGAAGTAATCGAAGCGTGTCCAGACACATTGAAAATCGAAGGCCGTAATCGCAGCGAATATTATGTTGGTTCTGTGACACGCGCTTATCGAAATGCTTTGGATGCTTATGCACGTGACCCAGATGGTTTTGACCCTGCGCCATTTATGGCTGATTTAAATGTATTGGAATCACGTGGCTATACAACTGCGTTTTTTGATGGACCTGTGACACCAGATGCGCACAATTATGATTCTACACATTCTGTATCTGATTATCAGGCTGCTGGTGTTATAACCAATGTTGATGCAAATAATATAACATTTGAATTACGTAATGAAATACGTGCAGGCGATGAAATAAAATTTATTCTGCCGAATATAAATGAAAAAGTTTCTGTTGTTTTAGACAAGATTATCAATGCAAAAAATGGTGAAGAATTACCAAAGATGTCTGCTGGTCAAAATAATGCTTTGATAATACCAATGTCAAAAATACCCGAACAATATCGTGATAAAATGGTTCCTTTTGTTTTAGCATATAAACATAAATAAAACACTTGCATTATTGTTTTAATTATTTCTATAATTTGTGCATCTAATCACAAAAGGAGAAAAAATGAAAACACTAAAAATTGCATCTGTTATATTTGGTTGTACTGTTATGGCAACTGCAAACGCTGCGGATATCACGATATTCCATTCACCGTCTTGCCCACATTGTCGTCATGCACGTGAATTTATCGAAAGCACTTTGATATACGAATATGGTGATTTGAAAGTGACGGAAATCAATGTGATGAGCCCGGATAATCGTCAGGCTTTTATGGATACATTAACAAAATGTGAATACAAAAGCGGTGGCGTTCCAGTGATTGTTGTTGGCGACAAATGTTTCCAAGGCTATGCTAATTCTATGCAAGATACATTACGCGCTGCTGTCGAAGTTGACTTGACCGACGAACAAAAACAATCTGCAAAAGATAACAAGGCAAAGATGGCTGAAAACAAAGATGCTTTTGTTTCTGAAAACGCAAACAGAAAGCAGGCTATTGTTTTTATCGAAGGTAAAAAAAAATAAATAGTTCATTCAACACAACCGATATTCTGTTGTTCGGAATATTGGCTGTGTTAATAGTTGGTCTGGGTATTGTGTTATTAAAACCTAAAAAACAAAAACGGGCTGAATAATGTTTGACTTAACACTGATGGATTATATTTATGTCTTGGTTGTGATTGTTTCGACAATCTGGGCGACTGTGCGTGGTGGCATATATGAAACAATCGCAACGATGTCGTGGGTCGTGGCGGCTATTACTGCACGTTTTGTATCGCCGTACTTGGACAAATTATTGCAAAATTGGTTTAATGTATCTGGTTCCACAGTTGGAACATTGGTGGCATCTTACTTTATAGTATTCTTTGTGATTTTGGTGATTGTTGGTTTTATCAATCAAAAATTACGGGAAAAAGTTCAGGCCAGTTTTTTATCTGCATCCGATAAAACTTTGGGTGTTATATTCGGCATAATTCGTAGCATTGTTGTCATGGGCTTTGTTTATTGGGGGGCGCTGTGGTATTATTCTGATACTCCGCGTTTACCACATTGGGTTGCAGATGCACGCACACGCCCGATTATGCAATTGACTGCTGTAAAACTGGATGAATGGTTTTTCTTTGGCAATAATAAGTTATTAAAACGCGATATGGGCGACAACAGAGATTTCAAAAATCTGATTAATCCAACCGTCAAACAAAAAACTGAAAATTCAGAACAAAAGCCAGACGGCGAAACCGGTTATAAATCTTCTGAACGCGCCGCATTGGAAAATCAGTTGTTGCAAATAGAATCTGTGGCAAACGCAATCCAAGAACACCAAGATAAGCAAAAACAAAAATAAAAGGTCATAAAGAAGACCTTTTATTTTTGGTGTTTGTGTCCACGCACCCAAATTACAGATTTTAACATATTGATTTTACACATTTTTTATGGCATGTTTTACAAAAATGACAAAAATGCAAAACAGGAAAATATAAGTTGATTTTATAGCAAGTCTGGTTTAGAATCTTCTCCATGGTTTATGAATTATATCACAAAATAAAAAAGGTAATCATATGAACAAAGAAGCCAAAGTGGCAGTTTGTTTTTTCGGACATCTTCGAACATTGAAAAAATGTTTACCTTTTATTCGTAAAAATTTGCTTAATTTGTATGATTGTGATATTTTTATGCATACGTGGGATAAGTATGACCACGCATCTAAAACTTGGCACAACAATCAGATGAAATCCCCAAAGTTGGTGAACAAAGATTACATTAAACGATTATTAAATATAACAGATGAACAAATAATTGTTGAAACACAACCTGCTGATACTGGCGACAGGGTATATAATTATGCAAACATTGTTTTTTCACTATTTGGGTTAGAATGCGTTTGGTATGCTATGCGTTCCGTTAATGAGCTACGACAAAAATATGCAAAATTACATAACGTAAATTATGATGCTGTTGTTTTTATACGTCCAGACATTTTTGTAAATACACCAATTGATATCACAGATGTTATGTCAGAGAACGATGCAGTATATTATGTTGGCAATGTGGCAGGAACACTCAGCGATATTAAACAAGTCAAAGCATCAGATGTATTTTTTTGGGCGAAACCAGATGTAATTGATGAAATTATGCAAAATATGGTTCCAAATATTGAAAATGGCCAAACCGTTTTGCTACCCCCAGAAGGATTATTTATAAATAACGTCATAACAAAAGGGTATAAGCCTTTGTTGTGTGCTAATTACAGATACGGCAAAGATTTTTGGATTTTACGTAACAATAAATTCAAGTTTCCAAGTGATATAATTACACTACACACGCGCAAAAATGGGCTTTTAATATCAATACTAAGAAAATTGCAACCAATTTTTGCAACAAAAATTAATTTCTTCAACAGATTTTCAATTGTTTTTTCAATTGGGAACCCAGACACAAAGGAGTTTTAATATGTTGAATATTGTTTTACCAATGGCAGGACGTGGCAGTCGCTTTACAGAAGCGGGATATACATTGCCAAAACCTTTGATACCTGTTCATGGTGTACCAATGATAAAAGTTGTGACAGATAACTTGAAACCTAAATGTGAACACAGGTTTATTTATGTATGCCAACAAGCTCATATTGAACAGTATGATTTAGTTCCAAAATTGAAATCTTATGCTAAAAATGTAGAGGTTATCGGTATAAACGGCATCACAGAAGGACAAGTTTGCACAGCCCTGTTGGCTAAGAAATTTTTCAATAATGACGAACCTTTGATGAATGCAAATTCTGACCAATTTATAGATATTGATATCAACGAATATTTGGATAATATGAACTCTCGTAATTTGGACGGAATGATTATGACCATGAAATCTCAAGATCCTAAATGGTCTTATGCAAAAACAAACGAAAATGGCTTTGTGACAGAAACGGCAGAGAAAAAGGTTATTTCCCAAGATGCCACAGTCGGAATATTTAATTTTAGACATGGCTATGATTTAGTTCGTAGCGCGGAACGAATGATTCGCGATAACATTCGTGTCAATGGTGAATTTTATACCTGCCCATGCTATAATTATTTAATTCGCGAAGGAAAAAAGATAGGTATTTATCACATTGGTGAAGAGTATAATGGTATGTATGGTTTGGGTATTCCAAAAGATTTGAATTTCTTTTTGGCTAACCCTGTATCTCAATTTCTAAAAGGCAGACAAAAATGATAATTTTATCACATCGTGGTTTATGGCATTCATTACCAGAACGCAACAAACGTGAATCTTTTGTTGAAAGTTTTAATGCTGGATTTGGAACTGAAACTGATTTGCGTGACATTTGTGGGAAAATAGTAATATCTCATGATATGCCAAATGGTGATGAAATAACATTTGAAGAAGTTTTACAAATAATGGACGGTCGAAACTTGCCATTGGCCTTGAATATCAAAGCAGACGGTCAAGCAACAGTCATATTGGAATTATTGAAAAAATATAATCATACAAATTATTTTACATTTGATATGTCTGTGCCAGATATGATTGTGCAAATTGAAAACGGGCTTGATGTATTCACAGGACAAAGTGACGTAATACCGCAACCAATTTTATTAAATAAATGTCGTGGTGTTTGGTTAGATGCGTTTAATTCTGATTGGTATGATTCTGAGCGTCTGGACGAAATTGTAAACGCCGCGGGACGCGTATGTATTGTATCTGCAGATTTACATAAACGTGATACAGAATATCAATGGGAACAAATTAAAAAATCACAATCATTTAACAATGATAATTTAATGTTGTGTACAGATAAACCATTAGCAGCCAAGGAGTATTTTTATGGTGAAAATTAAAGCTGTATTATTTGACATGGACGGTGTTTTGATAGAAGCCAAGGATTGGCATTACGAAGCACTGAACAAAGCTTTGGGATTGTTTGGTTATAACATCAGTCGCGAAGAACACTTATCTTCTTATGATGGTTTGCCGACAAAAGTTAAATTGAAAAAATTGACTTTGGAAAAAGGCTTGCCCGTAGAATTGCATAGTTTTATCAATGAAATGAAGCAACAATATACTGTGGGTATCATCCAAAAACAATGTCGCCCACGTTTTAATCATGAATACTGTTTATCTAAATTACGTGCGAACGGTTATTCTGTTGCGTGTTGCAGTAATTCTATTCGTATGACTATTGAAATGATGATGAGTTATGCAAAACTAGATAAATATCTGAATTTCATTGTATCTAATCAAGATGTGAAAAACGCAAAACCGGACCCAGAAATTTATTTGACAGCAATGAAAAAATTAAACTTGCAACCAACAGAATGTTTAATTGTTGAAGATAATGAAAATGGTATCAAAGCAGCAATGGCATCTGGGGGAAACTTGTTGGCCGTTAAAACCGTTGATGATGTCACATGGGACAATGTTATGGGACGCATCAAAGAAATCGAACAAAAAGGCAGATAAAAATGAACATCATGTTTTTAATGGGCTCTTCCCATATTGAAAAAGATAAAGAAGATTACCCTTTTTATTTAACAGAAATAAATGAAAAACTGATTTTGGAACAACAGATTGAATATTGCAAAGAATTAAAACCTACTATGCACATCTTTTGTGTCAAGGAAGGCGATATTAAACAATTCAGGGTTGATTCTGTTATTAAACAAATCGTATCAAATGCACAAATAATTCCTATTGCAAATCAAACATGTGGCGCGATTTGCACTGCGTTATTGGGATACAAGTATATTGCAAATGATGATGAATTAATATTGATGGCGGTTGATGATTTTGTATCTGATTCATCAAAAAAAATTGTTCAAGATTTTCGTACAAAGTCTGCAGATGCGGGCGTTGTGTCATTTACATCTGTACACCCAAGATATTCTTTTGCAAAAACAGATGAATTTGGTAATGTTGTCCAAGCAGAAGAAAAACTGCCGATTTCTAAAAATGCTTTAGTCAGTTTTTATTATTTTCGTCATGGAATTGATTTCACAGATTGCGCGATGGATGTTATTCGTAAAGACAATCCAACAAAAGGGAACTTTTATATTTCCCAGACCTTAAATGAAATGATTTTGCGTCAAAAAAAGGTGGTAATGCACAAGATTTCTAATGACGCTTTTCATCCATTGAAAAACGAACTGCATTTGGCACAATATATAATGGATCTGAAAGAAAACCAAAGGGGCAAATAAAATGAAAACTGCAAAATTGTCAAATATGACCAAAGGCTGGTTTATCGGAAACTTTGACCCAAGTTTATTCAGAACAAATACAGCAGAGGTTGCTGTTAAAACTTATAACAAAGGCGATTATGAAGCCGAACATTATCATAAAATTGCGACAGAATATACAGTCATAATATCTGGCCGTGTAAAAATGAATGGTATTGAATATGGCGCTGGTGATATAATTGTTATGGAACCAGGGGAAGCAACTGATTTTGAATGTCTTGAAAACGGGACAACAAATGTGGTTGTAAAAATGCCAGGCGCAAATAATGATAAATACCTGGGCAAAACAATTCAGCATCAAAGATAAATAAAATGAAAATAAACACATCGGATATTTCTGTAATTGTTCAAGGTGCAGTTGATAAAAAACTGACACCAAAATGTTTGCGCAGTATTCGCAAATATTTACCATCTGCCGAGATTATTCTATCAACGTGGGAGGAAACCGATACCAATGGGTTGGATTATGATAAATTGGTATTAAATAAGGATCCAGGAAACACAATAATTGACGAAGTTCATAACACATCAAATAATGTTAACAGACAAATTGTTTCTACAAAACAAGGGTTATTTGCAGCGACCAGAAAGTATGCCCTAAAACTACGTTCTGATATGGCATTAACAGGAACAAATTTTATTAACGAATTTTGTAAATATTATGACGCTCCACAAACAGTTGATAATAAATTGTTCAAACATAGAATTGTTATCAATAATTTTTATTGTGCAAATCCATACAGAACACGTTTTTTATTTCATATTTCCGATTGGTGTCAATTTGGACAAATTGATGATTTAATAGACTTGTGGGATATTCCTATGGAACCAGAACAGCAACAACTGTATTTCAAATCACACAAAAAACCGCAATTTGATCCAATTCCAAGTTGGTTAATGCGATATATTCCAGAACAATATATTTTAACGGCTTGCGTGCGTAAACATAAAATAAACCCTGGTATTGAATGGTACGCAGATATTAATCCAAAATCTTTAGAAATAAGTGAAAAGATTTTTGCAAATAATATTATTATTCTAAATTATGAAAAATTTGGTATAAACTTTATGAAGTTTGACCCGTATAAGTGGGGACGTGAGAGACAATATTCAAATAAAGAATGGATGGAATTATATAAAAAATATATAAATCCTGATTTCAGGATTCCAAAAGATTATGGGGCACATTTGCAAAAACATTTTAATAGGTTTATAAAACCTATCAGATATTTTGTTAAATGGTGCGAAGAACCTCTTTCACTAATTTATTATGTTGTTTTGTATTTGATAAACAAGACACGTATTTTTTGTGGCAAGTGTGGTTGTTATAAAAATTCTAGTAATTAGGTAGACTGACTTGTTTGATGAAAATGTTTTTATATGTATACAAATTTGATTAATATTGATATTCTACAAATATGTATAAAGAGATAGATATGACATATATAGGTTCTGCAAACATTTCTGTAATCGTGCAAGGGGCGATTGATAGGCAATTGACAAGCAAATGTTTACAGAGTATTCGTAACTATTTACCATCTGCTGAGATTATTCTATCAACGTGGGAGGAAACCGATACCAATGGGTTGGATTATGATAAATTGGTATTAAATAAAGATGTAAAAACATATTTTAATTCTGATAAACCTGGTGAAAAAGTTAACAATGTAAACAGGCAAATAATATCAACTTTATCCGGATTGCGCGCTGCAACACGTGAATATGCACTTAAAATTCGTACAGATTTTATATTGAAGTCCGCAAATTTTTTGGAATATTTTGACATGTATAATAAATCTGATTCAAAATATTCTGTATTTAAACATAAAATTTTATCTTGTACAAACTTTGCCAGAAACCCACGTTATGATGAATATAAATATTTATTTCACCCGTCAGATATTGCTTTCTTTGGATTATGCAAAGATTTAATCAATCTGTTTGATATTCCTTTGATGTCCAAAGCAGATGCCAGATATCACAAAGTTGGTGATTTCAGATATAACCGTTATTTTCCAGAACAATATTTGTGGGTAAATTGTCTGCGCAAAAATGGACATCGTATTCAATTTAATCGTTTCAAGGTCCCATCAGAAAAATTAATAATCGAAACAGAAAAATATTTTGTTTCTAACTTTATTTTCTTGTCCTGGAATCAATTAGGTTTAGTGCCACCGGCCAGGTTTACCAACATATTAAACCGTACTGAATATGATTATATCAGTTGTATCACTCATTCAGAATGGGTGAAATTGTACAAAACATATCTTGATAAAAATGTCAAGGTACCACAAGATGGTTTACGCAACAATTTGATATTATTACATAAAACTGAAAAACATTGTAAAACCATTGCACGAATATTTGTATTATTTATGTTCGCGTTTCCCAAAAGCCGCAGAAAATTACGCAACTATATTTATCAATTTTTATGCAATATTTTCTTGTCCAAGGTCATGGGACGCATTTGTAAAGATTTGTAATATTATTAAAATACGCTCCGTGCGCAATAACGAAACAAGCCTTTGTGCTTTCCGTCCGCCTTCGCAGTATATAAATAAAAACTTTGTTCCCAAGAATTTGTTGTGCTACGGCGCGACACTCGATTTTCTTAATTGTGCACTTCGTGCGCAATAACGAAAATCGGTGGCGTTCCCAGCAGAATTCGAATCTGCATCTAATCCTTAGGAGGGATTTGTTCTATCCTGTTGAACTATGGGAACTTGCGAGACATATTCTACACCTATAAAAAAATAAATCAACATTTAGTAATTGCAATCTGCAAAACCTGGATTATAATATGCAGGATAAAAACATAATAAACAGGTGAAAAATATGGCAACTATAACTCGTGTTGATTTGGCGGATTCTTTGCGCGACCGTTTTGGTTTAACAAATGCTGACGCATATAAAATGATTGATGTTATTTTTGATGAAATTGGTCAATCTTTGATTCATGGCGAAGAGGTCAAGATTTCTGGTTTTGGAACATTCAAAATTTTATCTAAATCTGCGCGCATTGGTCGTAATCCACGTACTGGTGTGCCTGCGGTTATCTCTGCACGTCGTGTTACAAGTTTCCGCCCCAGCAATGAATTCAGAAAAATTGTTGCAGATAACAAATAAAAAAAACCGCCGATGGCGGTTTTCAATTACCATAATTTTACACGCTTGTCTGGTGCAACATACATTTTATCAGATTGATCTATATTAAACACATCATACCAAGCATCAACATGTGGTAATATTCCGTTCACCCGCCAACGCGAAAGTGAATGTTCATCTGTTTTTGTTCTGCGCAAAACTTCTTCATCACGAATATTGCTAACCTCACCCATAGCATAAGCAATAAAGAATCTTTGGTCAGGGGTTAAACCGATTGCATCTTCTGATTTTTCACCAAAGTTTTTATATGCACTATACGCTATGGTCAATCCACCATAATCAGCCAAATTTTCACCCAAAGTAAACTCTCCATTTGCATGGGTGTTTGGTGCAACAATTATCGCATCAAAGAAATTACGCATAACGTTCGCGCGTTCTTCGAAGCGTTTTGTATCTGTTTCGTTCCACCAATCTTTCATATTGCCATCTTGGTCGAAATGACGCCCTTGGTCATCAAAGCCATGTGTCATTTCGTGTCCAATCACAGAACCAATTGCGCCATAATTAAACGCATCATCTGCATTCATATCAAAAAACGGATACTGCAAAATACCTGCTGGAAAACATATTTCATTTGCAGACGGGTCATAATACGCATTGACTTCGTGTGCATTAATATACCAAATATAAGGGTCTTTTTCTTTGCCAACCTTGTTCAACCAAAATTCATCTTCAAATTCTGCGACACGCATCATATTTGCAAACAAAGAATCTTTTTTGATTTCAAGCGCAGAATAATCACGCCATTTATCTGGATACCCAATTTTTGCTTTGAACGAATGTAATTTATTCAATGCCTGTTTTTTAGTTTCATCACCCATCCAATTCAAATCTTTGATTCGCATTTCATAAGCACGTTGTAGATTTTTAACCAAATCTTGCATACGTTTCTTTGCAGATTCTGGAAAATATTTTTTCACATATAAACGCCCTATTTCTTCGCCCAACGATCCGTCCAACATCGCGACAGCACGTTTCCAACGTGGCTTTTTTTCTTTCTGCCCAGACAACACACGATTATAAAAATCAAATGCGATATCATAGGTGTTATCGTCCAGCAACGAAACCGCTGAATTTATAATTATGAATTTCAGATATGTTTTAATCAGGTTTATATCTGTATCATTTATTATCGCGATCGATTCTTTGATTGGTTCGATTTGTGCGACATTCAAATATTCAGGTTTAATACCACGCGCTGTAAAATATGCGTCCCAATCAAAATTTGGTATTTCGGTTTTCAACTCTGATAACGATTTTTTGTGATAATTTGATAATGGGTTACGCAACAATTCTTTCTTGTAAAAAGATTTAGCCATGCGTTCTTCCAGCGCATATAACTCATCAACATCCACAGACACACCAAAATTATCCATTTGCTTTTTTATATATTGTTTATATTTAGTGCGAACTTCTTGTGATTTGGCATCATCATCAAAATAATAATCGCGTGTTAGACCAATTCCACCTTGGCCAATATTAAACAGATAATGTTCGCTGTCTTTTTCGTCCAGTCCAACACCATCGTCCCAAAAGGCAACTGAAAATTTATGCATTTTACCCAAATATGCCGGTAAATCAGACGCTGAATTTATCTTGTCGATTTCGTTAATATAAGCCCTTACTGGTGATGTTTTATCTGTATTTAATTTTTCAACGTCCATTGCGATGCTGTATAACAAACCGATTTTACCAGAATCCTTTTCAGCAATTTCACGAACACGTTCCAAATTAGTATTTACCAAAACATCAAAAGAACCATAACGCGTATAATCGTCTGGGATTGGGTTATTATCACGCCAACCCTGGGTCGCGTAATCATAAAAATCATTGCCGGGTTTTACACTGGCATTCATATTTTCAGGTTTTATTCCAATTTGCATTGTTTTCTCCTTTATCATAAAAAACGCCCATACTGCTGTTAAAATAACAGCGATTATTCCGATGATGTTTAATAATTTATTTTTCATTTTATTAAATCCAACATTATGTTATCTAAAACCAACATTCCTTTTGCCGAAACAGACAAATATTTATCCGATTGAACAACTAAATCATCATGATTTTTTACCCAATCAAAATTTATTTGTTTGACCACATCTTCTGATAACAATACACCACGAACTGTTCGCATGCCAGTAATTATTTTCTCCACAGCGCGTGTATTGTTATCTATCTTTTCCAACTTTTCATACCCACCCAATTCGTCATACCAAACGTTATCCATAAATATTCGACCTGCAGCAGCACGTCCAACACCAATATACGCATCACCTGCCCAAATATTTTCGTTATGTTTACAATGTTCATCTGGGACGGCATAATTAGAAACCTCATATCTTGGCAAAGATAAATGTTCATTTATCGCAATATACATATCTGCCATTTCTTCATTTGTTGGCATTTTCAGATTCATTTTGCCAAACGGGGTATGCTTTTCGATTGTCAATTCATACATGGAAATATGTCGTAATCCTAATTTATTTATGTCTTGGCATAAATTTTCAACAGACTTTACATCATGATTTGGCAAACCATAAATAAAATCTGCTGAAACACGCAAACCCATATTTTGCACATTTTCCAACAGCATCAAAGCATCATCAACATTATGTCGGCGCCCCAAAAACTCCAATTCATCATTATTCAATGATTGTACACCAATCGACAACCGATTTACCCCCATCGATACAAAATCTGACAATTTACTTTTATCCAACGTTTTCGGGTTAGATTCCAAAGTTATTTCGCAATTTTTATCAACATCAAAACTTTCATTTATACAATTCATTATTTGTCCAAAAATATTTATCGGCATCAAAGATGGCGTTCCGCCACCAAAAAATATAGTTGGAACTTTTATCCGGCCAAGCTTTTTCGCCCAAAACTTTAATTCGCCACAAATGTCGTCTGAATACTTTTGCCAATCAGGCGATGCACAAGCCAAAGAATAAAATGCGCAATAATTGCACTTTGACATACAAAACGGGACATGAATATAAATATTATGCGGACAATTCATGCAAAACATAATATATCACGAAAAATAAAATTCAACATAAACAAATGCTTTTTTTAATCAACTTTTTATGATATAATAAAATATACGAAAGGAAGATGAAAACACGATTTTGGTCGATTTTATGCGTGATTGCAGCACCTTTGTGTGGGTTTGCGTCCAACGAAGGGGTGCCTGTATTTTACAAAAATAATCCAACAATGAATGCAAATCGTAATGCATATTCCAAATACAAACAGTATGGATACACAGATTATATTGGCAATTCCGGTCAAAGACAGGTTATTTCTTCCCAGTCTTATTCTTATCAGGTTCCGCGCGCACAATATGAATACAATCGTGGTGCGATGACACCAAACGGGGTCGCTTTGCCGACCAATGATTATAAATCTACTGTGTATGCCCAGTATGCCAGACGATTTGCTGATTTCGAATTCACAACTGGCGTTAATTCCATTTTGGAATGGGATGATATGATTTTCAATGAAATCAATGTTGGTTTACGACATGTTTTTGATATGCATGGCTTTGATTTGTTGAGCTATGTTGATTATTCTTATGGTAAAATGACCAGTGGTGGCGGTCTGTCTATGGATTACGATTTGGAACCATACGATTATTCGTACCCAACCGAAGGGATTTTCACAATATCAGTTGGTGGTCAAAGTGGTGATACCAGCCGTTTGAAACTTGGGGTTGGCGCACATCATATCTGGGATTTGGGTGGTTGGAAAATCACACCACATATTGGTTATGAAATATTCAAGCATAATTTGGAAATGGATAACCATTTGTATCCAAATCCTGGTGTTTATCTGCCACTGATGACCAGTTCTGGTGATTACGTGTTTTATAATACCGCAGACAATTATTATTACTCGGTTCCGACAACAAATGTCCCCGACGATTCTGACGAACAGTGGTATCAAGTTTGTATGAGTCCAGAAGATATAAAGATTGTTTATACGGCTACATCTTCTAATGCAGGTTATACAATATTGGGAACGTCTTTCCAAACAAGCGATTGGAACGATAGTTTGGGCGTACAGCCATGGGGTGTTGGTGCAGGCGAATGTGTTGTAATTGGTGGTGACGGTGTCATAAAAGTTGACGGAACAACACATATTTATAATACAACATGGACAGGTTTCTATTTGGGATTGGAAGTTGAAAAACAAATGACATTGGCTGATAAATTGCGCTTTTATGTCCAGGTCAGCATGCCAAAATATTCATCCGAAGGAACATGGCCAAATCGTGACGATTGGCAGCAAAACCCAAGTTTCTTGGATGAAGGTTCAAATGGTGCCTTTGCTTATGAAGCCGAAATGGAATACACATATCAAATATCTGACCGTTTGCAATTGTCATTAAAAGCAAACACAGATTATTTCCACATCGGCAATATACCTGGGGAACTTTATGTTGCAGAACAAACAATCTACATTGAAGATCCTGAAAATCCAGGCAGTTGGATTATCTCAACCCAAGACGCATATACTGAATATGTGGCTGATTCTTTACGCAAAGCAACATGGCAGTCTTTTGGTCTGTATCTGGGATTAAAATATTCTTTTTAACAAACAGTTGGTGTTATGAAATATAAATTACCAATATTTTGCACAGCATTGTTTTTATGTGGTGCGATTTGTGCGCCATCATTTGCTGACCGCGGTGCGTTTGATTTTGAACGTTGGGATAATGTATTAAATGATGTTCGGACAAAAGCGTCTGCGCAGAAAATCAGCAAGTCTGTTATTGATGAAACACTAAAAAATCCGCACTTTGTCCCGGGCATCGTAAAATCAGATAAAAATCAAACAGAATTCACTTTGACTTTGGAACAATATTTGGACAGAACTGTGAACGCAGACCGTATAAAACAAGGCCATGCAAAAAAATCTGAATACCCAACATTACTACATCGTGTTGAACAAAAATATCAGGTGCCGGGTAATGTTATTTTGGCTTTCTGGGGTATGGAATCAAATTATGGCAAAGTAAAATCCAGACATCAATTAGTTGACGCTTTTTTAACGCTGATTTACGAAGGCAGACGTGAAGAATTTTTTTCTAAACAATTATTAGCCTTGATGAAAATCGCAGATAAAAACAAATTGGCTATAAACAATATTTATGGCAGTTGGGCTGGCGCAATGGGACATTTTCAATTTATACCAACAACATTGGCACAATACGGTGTCGATGGAAACAACGATGGTTCAATTGATATTATAAACAGCATTGGCGATGCTATGTACAGTGCTGCAAATTATCTGAACAAACTGGGTTGGAACAAAGATGAAAAAATTGTTCGTCGTGTTGTTGTTCCTGCTGATTTTGACCGAACAATGTTATCTGGCGATACAAAAAAATCTGTCGCAGATTGGGCTAAAATGGGTGTGACAAATCCAGATGGTTCACCCCTGCCCCGAACAGATTTGATTGCTGGTCTGGTGACAGATACAAAGGAACTGGCAAAACGCGATTTACATCAACCGTATAAAACAAACGAAGAATCAGATGCGGATGTCGCACCTGCGCCTGTGATTTCTGCATATTTGACATACCCTAATTTTTACAGAATAAAAAAATGGAATAATTCTTCGTGGTATGCAATTGCGATTGCAGAGTTATCTGAAAAATTGAAATAAAAGCACAAAATACCAACATAAAATAAAAATATTGCTTATGCATTATTTCTTTGGTACCATTTACCCTATATCTACAAAGGAAATATATTATGGCTATAAAAGTTCGCGACTATGAAGTCCGATTAACCAGAACAAAAGAAGAACGCAAGCAGGTTCGCCAGTTGCGTTACGAAGTTTTCTGTTTGGAAGAAAACGCTACCCCAACTGAAGAGCAAAAAAACCTGGGCGAAGAATATGATGCATATGATACTTATGCTGATTATATGGCGGTTTTTCATAACAATAAAATTGTTGGAACATATCGTATTATTGACCGTGCTGCTGCTGATAAAATGGGTGGATTTTATACCGAAAGCGAATTTAACATATCAAAAATCAAAAGCGTAAAAAGCAATATCGCAGAGATGTCGCGCGCTTGCGTAAAACAAGAATATCGTGAAAACGGTTTGGTATTGCGTTTATTGTGGGCGGGGCTGTATGAATATGTCGTAAAACGCAAAGTTTCGTTGTTGTTCGGCGTACCATCTTTTGTTGGAACAAATCCTGCACAATCTGCCCAGGCATTGTCTTATTTGTACTATAATTATTTGTCGCCTTTGCATTTGCGCGCAACTGTGTTAAAGGAAAACCTTGATCCATCTGTCAATCCAGGAATGACCCAGATGAACATTTTACCACGCGCTTTCGTTGATGAGGCGGAGGCTAAAAAGCAAATGACCCCGCTGATAAAGGGTTATTTAAGGTTGGGCGCAACATTTGGTCGTGGCGTATTTATCGATAAACCTTTTGGAACATACGATGTGTTTGTTTTAGTCCAGACCAAGAATATTGATAGAACATATCAAAAACATTTCATTGGTTCTGAACACGCTTTCGATGAATTGGGTGTGAAAATGGGACCACTGGCAATGCTGGGCAAAATTGTGATGTCACCATTTACAGGGACTGCAAAACTGGTTCGTGCATTTGCTGAATTGTTTATGCGTGAAGATGCAGATGATGTTGAATATATTGATAAAGAAGAATCTGAAAAAACAGAAGAATAAGTATGAAAATTCGCAAGCAGAATATTTTTAATACAGCATGGGCATGTATCAAATTCATAATGTGGTGGATACTGGTATTCATTTGCGCGTTCGTATTATTGTTTGTTCCAACTGGTAATCATTCTGTTAAATTCTTGCGCTTTTTCATGCGTGGTTTTGCATTTATGACCGGTGTAAAGTTTCGTATTCATGGAAAGCTGACAACCAAGCGTCCATTGCTTTGTGTCTGCAATCATATTTCTGTGTTTGAATTTGCTTCTATGCCAATTGCCTTTGGCGCGTCTTTCTTTGGTAAAAAGGAAATATCACAATGGCCTTTGGTTGGGTGGATTGCAAAAAAATTCGGTGTTATATTTATTGACCGTCGTCCTTCGCATGCCGCAGAAGCGTTGAATGCAATTAAAACAGAAATGGAAAAAACCGATCATCCTATGTTCATTTTTCCAGAAGGTACAACAACAAATGGTGCGTATGTAAAACAATTCAAAAGTTCGCTGTTTGATATCGTTGAAAAAACTGGGATTACTGTGCAACCTGTGGTGATTCATTATCGTTTGCGTGACGGCACAAAAATAAACGAAGAAGATATGGCAAATCATTTTGCATATTTCTGCAACGATAAAATGGATCAAGGCCCATTATGCTGTCGTGAACGCAGTGCTTTTGGTCAGATATTTCATATCATGGTTTTGGGTGGATTTTTAGTAGAAGTAGACGTGTTGCCCGTCCCCGATTTATCGGGTATGGACAGAAAACAAATGGCAGAGACACTCCATAACATAGTGTCAAAAGAATATATGAAAAATAAATAATAATTGAAAAATAAAAAGAGTTATAAAAATGAAAACAGGAATAACACCAACAAGACAAGAAAATTATAGTGAATGGTTTCAGAATTTGGTTGTCGCTGCAGACTTGGCAGAAAATTCACCTGTTCGTGGTTGTATGACGATAAAACCTTATGGTTGGGCAATATGGGAATTGATGCGCGATGAAATGGACAAACGTATCAAAGCAAATGGTGTTTTGAATGCGAACTTCCCTTTGTTAATACCAATTAATTTCTTTAACAAAGAAGCAGAACATGTCGCAGGTTTTGCCAAGGAATGTGCTGTTGTTACACACCACAGATTGAAAATGATTGATGGAACTCTGCAACCAGATCCAGAATCAAAATTGACAGAACCTTATATTATTCGTCCAACATCTGAAACAATTATTGGCGAAGCAATGTCGCGTTGGGTTCAATCGCATCGTGATTTACCACTGAAATTAAATCAATGGGTAAATGTTATGCGTTGGGAAATGCGTCCAAGATTATTCTTGCGCACTGCTGAATTTAACTGGCAAGAAGGACACAATGTTTTTGCAACACACGAAGAAGCCAATGAAGATGCGCTGAAAATGTTGAATGTGTATGAAGAGTTTATGAATAATGTGTTGGCAATACCTTGCATTGTCGGTGAAAAAACACCAGAAGAAAGATTTGCTGGCGCCGACCATACATATACTACTGAACAAATTATGCAAGATGGCAAGGCTTTGCAGGCTGGAACTTCGCATGATTTGGGACAACATTTTGCAAAATCTTTTGATATAAAATATTTAGGAACCGACGGTAAATTAAATTATGGTTGGACAACTTCGTGGGGAACATCTACACGTATGATGGGTGGATTGTTCATGACACACTCGGACGATGACGGTTTGGTGTTGCCACCAATGGTTGCTCCATATCAGGTTGTAATTATCCCAATTGTTCGTGATGAGAACGTAAAAGAATTAAATGCTTTTGCACACAAAGTTGTCGACAAATTACGCGAAATAAATGTTCGTGTATTGGTCGATGATTCTGATATGCGTGCACCAGACAAAATGTGGAAATGGATTAAACGCGGTGCACCATTGCGTGTTGAAATTGGCGAACGCGAAATGCAGGAAAATACTTTGACAGTAACAAGACGTGATTTGGGCAAATCATCTAAAACAACTCTGTCCGTTCAAGATTTTATAGATTCCGTTCAACAAACATTAAACACAATGCAACACGATATGTTTGTGGCAGTCCAAGAACGTAATAAAAAATTGATTACAGATGTTAAAGATTTGCAAGAATTGGAATCCGCTTTGGAATCTGGCAAGATTGGATTTTTCCGTATCAAATACAGTCAAACAACAAATGATGAATTTGATAAATTGATTGAAAAATATAAAATCAGCAGACGTTGTCTGGACAGAAATGACCCAGATTATGTCTTTGTTGCAAAATCGTATTAAAAAAAGACAGGGTTTAATCCCTGTTTTTTTATCTGAATAAAATGTAAAAAATATGATATAATTATACCAATATGGCAAAGGGGGATTTGATGAAAATTGCAATTATTGGTGTTGGGTCTGTTGGGTCGGCTGTTGCGACTGCTGTGCAGAATACTGGCCTGGCGCACGAAATTGTTTTATACGACCGCGATGGAATTCGCGCACGCGCTGCTGCAGAAGATTTGGGACACGCATCTGCTTTTTCTTTTGATATAAAAATAAATGCAGCCAGCAATTATCGCGCTATTCGTGGTTCTGACATTGTCATTATTGCAGCAGGCGCAAATCAAAAGCCTGGCGAAACCCGCAACGATTTATTGCGTAAAAATACAGATGTTATTACAGATATTGTTCCAAAGGTTATGGAAAACGTAGATGCGAAAAATGTTAAAATTATCGTTGTCACAAACCCATTGGATGTAATGGTTATGCTGACCCAAAAATTATCTAAATTGCCATCTACGCGTGTTATTGGAACTGGAACAATGCTGGATTCTGCACGTTTCAAGATTATATTGTCGCGACAACTCGGCATATCTACGCGTTCAATAACTTCGTATGTGTTGGGCGAACATGGCGATTCTTCGGTTATAAATTGGTCTTCGGTGTGCATTGGCGGAATTGCGTTAGATGATTTTTGCAAACAGGCAAAAATATCCCTGCCCCAGACCACACGTAAAACTATTGAACATCGCGTCAGAAATGCAGCATACGAAATTATACAGGGACGTGGCGCAACATGGGACGGAATTGGCGCAGCAGTTGCAGATTTATTGCATGCGATTGTTAACGATGAAAAACGCATATTGACTGTGTCGACAGTTGATGGTGTCGGAAAAACGGCAGTTGCTATGTCTTTGCCACGTGTTGTTGGTGAACGCGGCGTAGTTATGAATCTGAAATCCAAAATGAATTCAGATGAAGCAAATGCTTTGCGCAAAAGCGCGAAAATCATTCGCAAAAACTATGATTTAATCTGAGTGAAATCAGTCTTATGGTATAAAACAAATCCCCCTGGTATTATGTTAGATAAACAATATCGGGGGATTTTCAATATGACTGACCAAGATATCACTTTTCAATTTTCGGACGATGGTTGCAAAGTATATGCACTATGTGATGGCAGAAAAATTGGCAGTATATTTTTTGTAAAAATGGGTTCTGATAAAATTATGATTTCAGAATCTGAAATTGAACCCGACTATAAAAATTCAGAATTGGAATTACTTTTAACAATGGAAATAATAAAACTGGCACGCGAACAGCATCGCAAAATAATGTCCATATGCCCATATATTACAAACATTTTCACAACCCACCCCGAATTTGACGATGTCCGGTTATTGAATAACAGCAGATAAAAAAAGCACCGCTACAAGATGAACTTGTAGCGGGACTCCCTTCCTTCCGTAGACCGGAAACTGTGTTATGCAGCCATACGACTTGTTGTCTTGGATTCTGCGTCTTCGGCATCCATAATCTTTTTTGCTTCTGCAAAGACCATTTCTTTGACGCGCAAAGCCAATTCTGCCGTTTCTAAACTTTCAGCAGCTACATCAAAATTGTCAGTTCTGATTTGCAATGAAACATAAGCGCCAATCAATGCGGGTCTGGACAAATCTTCGATTGAACGTGGCGCATTGTTTTTACCAATGTGTAATTCATCACTCAAAGACACGATTTGACGATCAGCATTAACCCAAACAGTTGTTGTTAAAACTTTGTTCAAGGCAATCATTATTTCTTTTATATTTTTTGGCATGTGGTCCCCCCTTTCTTTATTGTTGTAAAAATCCAAATTTTTGTATTTACGGGTGTATTTACAATTTTACAATTCAGATTTTTTTATTTTTTTGATTTTCGGCAGATTTCTGCTTTTGTTCAGATTTCTGCCGATTTGATTTGTTTGCTCCTTGTCTATACAAACATCTTAGAACAAAAACGAATCGGTCGTCAAGCATAAAATCGAAGAAAAATTAATTATTTCTAAAAAGCCCAGATTTTCGGGGTGTTTATCTAATATTTTTTATCAAATCTGCATAAAAAATTTTTATATCACAAACTTGTAGAATAAAACATTTTTCCACTTGTAAAGATTATACTGATATGATAAAATTATTTGATAAGGAAGGGTCTGCCCATGAAAAGATTTATTGCTGTGTTAAGTGGTTTATTGTTTTTACCTGCTTTTGCAGAGGTTGCGCCTGTTTATTACGACGAAATTGTCGAATATACAGATGAACTGATTGATGAGGCAGAAGAACAACCTGTTGAAGAGGAAGCAACAAAACCTGTTGCCACGAAAAAACCGGTTGTTGTGCAACGTAATGTTGCTGGACGTTCTGTATCACGCGCAATATCAACTGGCACCAGCACGAATTCACGTGTAAATACTGGCACACGTGCGGTCGCTTCATCGCCACGAAATGCAACTCAAACACCACGCGGAACCGTATCACGCACAACCAAGACACAAACAGTTTCTGCGCGTCCACAAACCGCAACACGCGCACGCGCAACTGTGACATCACGCGCTGCTACTGGCTCTACAAGGACAAGTTCGACATCAAAACCCGTAACCGCACGTGTGGCGGCAACAGGCAACGTAATGTCTGGTGTGCGTACCAATTCTGGAACCCCAAATATGCTGACAGATTCTGGTGATCCATTATATATTTCTGGCACCGCGGCACGTGTCGGAACAAATCGTCGTTCCACGACCAGCAGAAACGCATCCATAGGTGGCATCACTACACCAGCATTAACCACAGACGATGTTTCGGAAACGACTTCTACATTGGACGCTTTGGCTGAATTGACCGATTATTGCAAGGCACAATATGCCCAATGCATGGATAATTACTGTAATGTTTTAGACGATAATCAGGGTCGTTGTTCTTGTTCTAACAACATAAAAAGATACGAAAAGACTGAATTGGCGTTAGAGGAAGCATCTGAAAACTTCCAAGACGTTGTCCAAAAGATTAAATATATTGGTTTAACTGCATCACAAATTGATTCCCTGTTTGCTGAGACTGAGGCTGAATTAGCCATGAAATCCAGTTCTGATACATCGAATCTGAAGAACAGTTTGGAAAATATTAAAAAGAAGATTGTTGATGTATCCAGCAGTAAAAGCAGTACCGGTTTATTGGACGGATTGTCTTTTGATACGGCCGGATTGTTAAGCATGGATTTGTCATCTGGTTTTGATTTGAGTTCGTTCTTGAATACCAGCACCAATGTTTCTAACCAACGTGGAACAGCATTATTTAATACTGCAACCCAACGTTGTAAAACTGCTGTATTAAATTCGTGCGTGTCCCAGGGGGTAGATTCCAAAGTTATAACAAATTCTTATGATTTGGCGATTGACAAACAATGTGTTGCATATGAACGCAGTTTGAATGATGCGAACGCCGAAATGCGTAGCAATGTTCGTAATGCACAAAATATTTTGCAACAGGCGCGTTTAATGTTGGCTCAGCAAAAGAACGCATACGATTTGCGTGGTTGTGTGGCTGCATTGGATGAGTGTATGCAAGATGAATACGTCTGTGGCGATGATTACGAATTATGTTTGGATCCAACCGGAAAATATCTGGCTAATGGCGAAATTGTAAAGGGCGGCATGCCTGGTATCGCAGGTGGCACATCAAGGAATCAAAATCCTATAGAAGAAGGCACAGGAGAAAACTCTATTGATAACTGGACTAGCAAGGGTATGTACGGTTTATATTCTACATGGAATTATAAAAAAGAAGATGACACATTAAATGCATGGGGTAAGGGTGCATCTGAAAATCTGAGCGGATACATTGATGATCAGGTTACAGCATGGAGTGGTTCTTATAATAATAAAACAAACTCTTCTACTGAATCAGATAAATATATAGCAACATATTTATTGCGTCGTGTTGGATATGTGGACGATAAAGACGAAAACCAAACATACGGTATGTGCGCAAATATCCTGAAACAGTGTCAAAATTATACGTTCGACAGCGATAAAAAGAAATACAAGGCCGATAACGACGTTGTTCGTCAGTATTTGTCAGTGGCATTGACCAAGATAAAACTGAAACAAGATGAGATACTTGCCGATTATGCAGAAACATGTTGGAGTGATGTATCATCATGCCTGTCAACAAATAATTATGATGAAGATGATAAGGGATCAACAGCATCACGAACAGCAATAAACGCATGTCGCAGCGAAATATCAACATGTATGTCTGTGACGGGTTCATATCCATCTGATAATGACACATTAAGTTTATCCACCATGGCAGATTGGGTGAACGGCAACCTTGACCCAGATAACTACGGGCTGACCAGCTCTGACCAATGTCCATGGCGGGCGATTACACGCATACCTGCAAATGGGGCTATGTGGGAGGACGGAATTAAATATCGATCACTTTATATAGAATTGTTATCAGATAATGCTTCCATAAAGCCGTTTGAGGTCACGGGTACCGCTTTAGGTGGCACCCAAAAGTACCATACAGATGGGACGCGTGAATATAGATTAGAAGTAAAAACCGCCTTTAATCCAACAACAGGTAAATGCGAATGTCCAGCCATTTCTGGGCGAGCACCTGTTGATAAAAACGGAACTGCGCATACCGATGGTTCTGTTTATGAAACCATAAACAGCACATATGGTGAAAACATAGATTCAGAATTTGGGTGTACTTACAAGATGCACTCTGTATTGTTTAGATTTTATAGGTCCGATCAGTTGATAGATGTGGCAGATATAAACACAATTAAACCAAGTCTAGAAAGAACCCAAAAAGAAGTCCCAGCGGTAGTAGCTTCAAAAACATACTGGGAATGTGAATGGGCAAAACCTAATGATTACACAGGGGTCGTTTGGTCTAATATAAAGTTAAAACCGAACAAACAACTATCCACTCAAAACCAAGGTGATGACTCGTTAAGTCCAGAGCAATTTAATCAGTTTTTTGTCTCCGAATTGCCACAATCATTAGCAGACTATAACAAATATTTTTACTTTAATTGCACAGAGAAATAACAAAATTCCCCACCATTTGGTGGGGAAAATTTTTTATTCGTCTGTACATTTAAAAGAGTAGTTCGTTGTCGTCAATGTTGACGGCAGTTCAGAGACAAAAAATTGATCAAACTGTCCTGGACTCATCGAAGAAACACTTTCGTTTTGGTCTTTTAATCCCCAGCCGGTTTTTAACTGTATGTCAGACCAAGAGAATCCTGTGTACTCCTCAGGTTTGACCCATTTGCAGAGCCAGTACGTTTTGCCTGTGGCTGTTATGTTTGGGGGCTCGTGCCCATTGTTGTCAAAACTATATTTGATTGTATTTATACTTATCGAAGTTACAGGTGTTGTCGGAAACATAGAGTCACTTTTATAAAACTTAAACGTTACTTCGGGAATTGCATAAGTACATCCGTATTCTGTATCTATGTGTTCACCATATGTGCTGTTTATGGTTTCATAAACAGAACCATCGGTATACGCAGTTCCGTTTTTATCAACAGGGGCCCTACCAGAAATGGCTGGACATTCGCATTTACCAGTTTCTGAATTAAAGGCGGTTTTTACTTCTAATCTATATTCATGCGTCCCATCTGTATGGTACTTTTGGGTGCCACCTAAAGCAGTATCTGTGACCTCAAAAGGCTTTATGGAAGCATTATCTAATAACAATTCAGTATAAAGCGAACTCCCACTCCAGTATATTGAATGCGTAAATCTAATCATCCGCCATGGACATTGGGCGGAGCTGGTCAGCTCCGCCTTGTGATTGCATCACAAGACGGGGAAGGTATTCTGGTGTGTGAGTAATATTGAACATCTGGAACAAAAATATTGTGATTTATTTTTTATTTACGAACATATTTTTGCACTTGAATATTTTATCAACACTCCCCGTCCGCTTTCGCTTCGCTACAGCGAGACACCCCGCCATGGGCGGGGAACTTTGCTCTCGGAAAGCCCCCTCTATCTAGGGGAACCTGTTCAGGATTATTCTTTATCGGATAATTTTTTGATTTCTTTTTTGATTTTTGACAATGCGTTTGTTCTTTCGCGTATTTTGCCATAGAAATCTGATTTAGATAAATTTGCAGCGTATTCCAGCGCATGCGACCATGCCAACGCGTCGCTGTTGCCATGTGTTTTTATTGAAAAGCCGTTCAGGCCCAAAAATACTGCACCCGCATAAGAACGTGGGTCAATTTTATTTTTCAATCTTTTGAATAAGTGTATCAAGAAAAATGTTCCAAGTATTGCCAGCAAGGATTTCTTGTAATTTGCCTTTACCACGCGCGAAATCAATTTTGCGGTACCTTCAACCGTTTTCAACATAACATTGCCTGTAAAGCCATCTGTGACGACAACCTGAACGTTTCCAGCGGATATATCTGTCCCCTCTACAAATCCAATGTATTCATACGGCAATTCTTTGCTGTGTTCTGATAAAACTTTGTTCAATCTTTGTAAAGTTTCGCTGCCCTTGGTTTCTTCTTCGCCAATGTTCAAGATTCCAACCTTTGGTCGTTTCATACCACCAATTATTTCTGCATAAACACTGCCCAATATCGAAAAGTCAAATAAAATCTCCTCATCACATTGGACATTAGCCCCCAAATCCAGACCAACAACACGTGAATCACCGTTCCCAGACGGCAACATTGTTGTTATTGCAGGTCTTGATATTCCATCAACTGTTTTCAATGCCAATTTGGATAAAGCCATTAAAACACCAGTATTACCAGCAGACACAACTGCCGAGGAATTACCATTACGGACATCCATAATTGCCATATACATAGATGTATCTTGGGCATGACGAATAACATCACGCACTTTGTCTGTCGAAGAGATGACATTATCTGCATTTATAATTTCGCAATTACGTGCGACACGCGGAAACTTTTTCAACATAGAACGCAAAACGCTCTCCTTGCCAAATACGCGAAAGAAAACAGAATCTTCGCCATACTGGTACAGGAACTGATTCATACCACCCATAACTGCAATTGGTGCATGATCGCCGCCCATTGCATCTACTGAAATAACACGTTTTGTTTCTGTCATTTTTTACACAAAAAAAGGGCATAAGTAAAATATACCCCACCCTTTTATTTTCCTTGTACAAGATTATTTAGAACCGCATGCAGGGCAAATGTGATGTGGACGTTTCTTTTCGCCACATTTTTTGCATACACCAACTGGCATCACAGACAATGCATCATGTGAACGACGTTGTGCAGAGCGTGCTTTACTTGTTTTACTTTTTGGAGTTGCCATTTTAGAATCCTTTTATTTACAGTTGTTTATTTTATTCTATTATTGTTCATTTGCAAGCAAAAAATTATCTTAATCACTTAAAACCTGCGCCATAAACATACCATGGTTATGCATCAAACCCACAACAGCGCTGTGGTCATCAAGCCCCAGATGAAACTTATACCCTTGATTTTCCAAATCAATAATTGTTGCCAATTTGTATTCTGCGGTTGTGCCAGGATAATCATGTGGCTTGCAAAAAACCTTTTTCTTGATGTTCGGTAATAAATCGTTCAAGAACTTTTCAACTTTATCTTGACCCATCGCCCAACGACCTGTGATAAAAACGATAGTGAAATCGCGCCCAAGACTTTCCAGCACCGGTATCATGTTCGTATTTGGTTCACCAAAATGATCATAATTTGGCACAGCAAATTTATGGCTGACTACGCCGTCTATGTCACAAAAAATCGCAGGTATTTCGTTCATAGCATAATAAAATGCCCAGTATTATCGCACTTTCATACGAA